>DSDZ01000058.1 GCA_011048475.1 Bacteroides sp.
GGATGGTGTGATGTGGACTCGGGAGAGGATAGGATCTACGGAGATGATTTCACCATCGACGATATCATATGGATGGGGGCGCAGCCCTCGGTGAAGGAGCTCGCCGCCGGGGCAGGGGTGAAACACACCGGTTCGGCAGGCGATTTGGAACAGGCACTGCGAACGGCCCTTCGATCCGGACGCAGGGTGCATATTCTCCCGCCGTACAGGGGGGACCATGTGATCAGGCTTTCCAGCCTGATGGGGATCGGTTGCGGACAGGTCGAAAGCCATGTGTCGGAGGAGCTGATCAGGGCGGTGGTGAAGCTTCGCGCGGCCAAGGACCGCTATGAGATCGAAGAGATGGAGAAGGCCCTGGAGGTGACGGGAATGATGCATGTCACGGGCATGAAAATGGCTTTCCCGGGAAATTATGAGCGGGATTTGGCGGGGACCATCGAGGGGATTGCGCTGGCCAGCGGGGGAGCGGTTTCCTACCCGGTCATCCTGAGCATGGACGGACAGATCATGCATAACCACGAGCACGGCAATGAACTGGAGGAGGGAAGGATCGTGGTCTGCGATGCGGGTTCGGAGACCGGAATGGGATATGCCGGTGATATCACCCGGAGCTATCCCGTAGGCGGAAAATTCAACCTGCAGCAGAAGGAGATCTATGAGATCGTGCTGGAAGCCAATGTGAGGACCATGGAAGCATCCCGTCCGGGGATCCCTTACAGGAACATCCACCTGATGGCTGCAAGGATCATTGCCGACGGACTGAAAGCGCTGGGACTGATGAAGGGCGATATGGAAGAGGCGGTGGCCGCGGGAGCCCATGCACTCTTCTTCCCGCACGGACTGGGACATATGATCGGGCTGGATGTGCACGACATGGAGGGACTGGGCGAAAATTACGTGGGATACAGCGATAAGATTAAAAGAAGCGACCAGTTCGGCCTGGCTTATCTGAGAATGGGACGGGAGCTGGAGCCGGGATTCGTGGTGACCAATGAGCCGGGATGTTATTTCATTCCCGAGCTGATCGATATCTGGAAGAAGGAGAAAAAATTCGGGCAGTTCATCAATTACGACAGGCTGGATGCCTACCGCGGCTTCGGGGGGATCCGGATCGAGGACAATGTGCTGATCACATCCGACGGCATGCGCATACTGGGTACCCCCATTCCAAAGACCGTGCAGGAGGTGGAGGCAACCATGCGGGCATGACCCGGGATAGCAGGGAACGGCCTTTTCACTTCAGCCGGTTACAGTGTGGATTTCAGGTATTCCCTGTTGAGGCGGACGATATTGGCCATCTTGATCCCTTTGGGGCATTCCACCTCACAGGCCCCCGTATTGGTGCAGTTCCCGAAGCCGAGCGCATCCATCATGGCCACCATGTCCTGCACGCGCTTCCGGGCTTCGACCCTGCCCTGGGGCAGACTGGCGAGGTGAGAGATCTTCGCTCCCACAAATAGCATGGCGGAGGCATTCTTGCAGGCTGCCACACATGCGCCGCATCCGATGCATGCAGCCGCGTCCATGGCAAACACCGCGTCGTCCCTGTTCACGGGGATGGTATTTGCATCCGGGGCGGTGCCTGTATTTACGGAGATATACCCGCCTTCCCGGATCAGGGTGTCGAAGGACGAACGATCCACCATCAGGTCCCTGATCACGGGAAAGCTGCGGGCCCGCCAGGGCTCGATCACGATCGTGTCCCCGTGATTGAACTTCCTCATGTGGAGCTGGCAGACCGTGGTGAGTTCATCGGGACCGTGCGGTCGGCCGTTGATGTAGATGCTGCAGGATCCGCAGATCCCCTCCCTGCATTCATGGTCGAAGACAACAGGTTCTTCGTTCCTGGAGATCAGCTGTTCATTCAGAATGTCCAGCATTTCAAGGAATGAACAGTCCGGATCAATCTCCCTCAGGAAGTAATTCACAAACCTGCCCCTGCTGCGGGAATCCTTCTGTCTCCATATTTTCAGTTTCAGGTCCATCTCTGTATCAGTAAGGGTGCGTGTTATCTGTAATCTCTCTGTTTCAGCTGGATATGCTCGAAGCTGAGCGGTTCCCTGTGAAGCTCGGGTTCCCGGTCCGGTCCCGTGAACTCCCAGGCGGCCACATAGGCGAAGTCCCTGTCATTTCGCAGCGCCTCGTGCTCTTCGGTCTGGTACTCTTCGCGGAAATGTCCGCCGCAGGATTCCTCCCTGTGCAGCGCATCTTTGGCCATCAGGATGCCGAGCTCCAGGAAATCCGCCAGCCGGTCTGCCTTTTGCAGTTCCGGGTTCAAATCCTCCACCCTGCCCGGGATCTTCACGTCGGACCAGAACTGCTCCTGCAGCTTTTTGATCTCCTCAGCGGCCCTGACCAGTCCCGCTTTGTTCCTGGACATCCCGATGTATTCCCACATGATGTGCCCCAGCTGTTTGTGCAGGCTGTCCACCGTTGCATTTCCCCCGACGGAGATCAATTTCTCCAGCCGCATCCTGACCTCTTCCTCCGCGTTGTCGAACTCCGGGGTATCGGTGGGGAAACGGGGAACCCTGATCTCGTGTGCCAGGTAATTCTGGATGGTATAGGGCAATACGAAATAACCATCCGCCAGCCCCTGCATCAGGGCAGATGCACCGAGCCGGTTGGCCCCGTGGTCGGAAAAGTTAACCTCCCCGATGGCGAACAGTCCGGGAATGGTGGTCTGCAGTTCGTAGTCCACCCACAGTCCGCCCATGTTATAGTGGATGGCCGGGTAGATCATCATCGGCTCCTCGCAGGGATTGTCATCAGTGATCTTTTCATACATCTGGAACAGGTTCCCGTACTTGGCCTCGATCGCATCCTTTCCCAGCCGGTCGATGGCATCCCTGAAATCGAGGAAAACGGACCGGCCGGTGGAGTTTACCCCGTATCCCGCGTCACACCGCTCCTTGGCGGCCCGGGATGCCACGTCGCGGGGGACCAGGTTGCCGAATGCCGGGTAACGCCGTTCCAGGTAATAGTCTCGGTCCTCCTCAGGGATCTGGCTCCCCTTGATCTCTCCCTGCTGGAGGCGCGCTGCATCCTCCTTCTTTTTCGGGACCCAGATGCGGCCGTCGTTGCGGAGGCTTTCGCTCATCAGGGTCAGCTTGGACTGGTAATCTCCGTGCACGGGGATGCAGGTGGGATGGATCTGCACAAAGCACGGGTTGGCAAACAGGGCCCCCTTGCGGTAGCACTGCCATGCGGCGCTCACGTTACTGCCCATGGAAAGGGTGGAAAGGAAGAATACGTTGCCGTACCCTCCCGTGGCAAGGACCACCGCATGGGCGCTGAAACGGTGGAGTTTGCCTGTGATCACGTCACGTGCGATGATCCCGCGCGCCTTGCCCTCCACGACCACCAGGTTGAACATCTCCATGCGGGGATACATCGTCACATTGCCCGCTTTGATCTGCCTGCTCAGGGACTGGTAGGCGCCCAGCAACAGTTGCTGTCCGGTCTGCCCCTTTGCGTAGAATGTCCTGGAAACCAGCGCGCCGCCGAAAGAACGGTTGTCCAGCAACCCTCCGTATTCCCTGGAGAAGGGGACCCCTTGCGCCACGCAGTGGTCAATGATCTGGTTGCTCACCTCCGCAAGCCGGTACACATTGGCTTCCCGGGAGCGGAAATCGCCGCCTTTCACGGTATCATAGAAAAGCCGGAAGACACTGTCGCCGTCATTCTGGTAATTCTTGGCCGCATTGATCCCCCCCTGCGCAGAAATGCTGTGTGCGCGCCTTGGACTGTCCTGGTAGCAGAATGACTTCACTTTGAATCCCAGCTCTGCCAGGGAGGCCGCGGCCGAAGAACCGGCCAGTCCGGTCCCCACCACGATCACATCCAGTTTTCGCTTGTTGGCCGGATTCACCAGGTTCTGGGTGGATTTGAACCTGTTCCATTTTTCGGCGATATGGCCTTCGGGGATCCTGGACTGGAGCTTTCCCATAGTCATTTTTTTAACGGTTTACATAAAATAGATCACCAGGGGAATGGCTGTAAAGCCTGCCACCACCACAACGGTGTAGATCACGGACAGCGTCTGGATCACCGGGGCGTATCGATTGTTCTCAATCCCCAGGGTTTTAAAGGCCGACTGAAAACCGTGGATCAGATGAAACCCAAGGAACAAGAAAGCAGCAATATAGATGATCACGAAGGGAAGCATTTTGAACTTGTCAATCACCTCGGTGGCAAAATCATGGTAGACCACCCCGTCGGATACGATCTCAGCCGCATGTCCGAACTTGGCCCTGAAATAGAAATCCGAGAAATGGATCACCAGAAAGGCGAGGATAACCCCGGCCGTATGGATCATGAATTTGGAGAAGAAGGAAGTGCTGGAGAAATTGGCTTTGCTGTAGCGGCGCGGACGTGCGATCCAGTTCTGCACCTGCAGGATCAGCGCGTAGATCACATGCAGCAGCAGGCCGCCGATGAGCACGATCTCGAAGATCTTGATCACGATGTTGTTCCCCATGAAATGGGCCGCCCTGTTGTACACCATGGGATCATCGAACAGGATGACCAGCAGGTTGATTGTAAGGTGGACCAGCAAAAAGAGGATCAGGAAGATCCCCGCTAGCGACATCATGAATTTCTTCCCGATTGAAGAGGTTAAAATCCCGGACATTTAGGTACAATTAAAATAAGTTATTAAAATTGCATAGGGCCTGTTGAACAAATATAAATAAATCCGGTCCTTCTTACAGTGGTGCCACAGATATCCTATAACAGGTTCATTGATCCCGCTTTTTAAAGATCAGTGACTCCCCTGGGGAAAGCTACTGAAAATAGAGGTATGAGATCAGATCCTTTGCCGGCAAGTCTGTTTATTAAGAATCGTTCTAAACTGATCGCAAGCCTGGAACCCGGCTCCGTTGTGGTGGTCTGCTCGGGCGAACGGGTCAGAAGAAGCGGGGACCAGCATTATCCCTTCCGCCAGCAATCAGATTTTTTCTATTTGACGGGGCTCCATACGGAGGGATACGTGCTGTTCCTGGCGCCGGACCATCCGCGGGAGGAATTCAGGGAAGTCTTGCTGATGAGGGAACCGTCCGGGAAGGAGCGGATATGGTCCGGCCCCGGACTCTCCGTCGCCGAGGTGATACACCGTTCAGGGATCACCCACATCAGGGGGATGGATGAAATGGATGAGCTGATCGGTGAGCTGCTTCCCGCTTCCGGAACGATATACTGCAATCTGCCGGAGGATGCGGGACAGCAGCCGGGGGTGCGGTCGTCCGAATGGGAGGTATACCACCGGTTCAAGTCCAGCTATCCCCATCTGAACAGCGCCCGCCTCTCTCTCCTGCTCACCCCGCTCCGCATGGTCAAGGAACCGGAGGAGGTGGCACAGATCAGAAAAGCCTGTTCCGTTACCGGCCGTGCTTTCAGAAAAGCCCTTTCGGTGATCAGGCCGGGTTGCAGGGAGTTCGAGGTGGAGGCCGAGATTATCGCGGAATTCATCCGTTCCGGGGCGGAAGGGCATGCATTTGATCCCATCCTGGCCTGCGGGGAGCACGCGTTGGTCCTCCACCACAACGAGAACCGGGGAAGGTGCTCGGAAGGGGACCTGCTCCTGATGGATTTCGGAGCGGAGGTCGGCGGCTATGCGGCCGACTGCAGCCGCACCGTTCCTGTCAGCGGAAGATTTACCGCACGCCAGCGCGCCCTGCACGATGCGGTGCATGAGATCTTCACCAGGGCACGGGACCTGATGAAGCCCGGAGTGTTGCTGGATGACCTTCAGCAACAGGTGGGGGCACTCTGGCAGGAAGCACATATCAGGCTGGGGCTGTACACCCTGGAAGAGGCTGCGCGGCAGGACCCCCCGGGGTCGCTCTGGAAGAAATATTTTATGCACGGGCTCTCCCATTCCATCGGCCTGGATGTGCATGACCCTTTCGACAGGAATATCCCCCTCCGGCCCGGGATGGTGCTGAGCTGCGAGCCGGCCATCTATCTCCCGGAGGAAGGTCTGGGGATCAGGCTGGAGAATGTGTTGCTGGTCACCGAAACGGGGACCGAAGACCTGATGGCGGGGATCCCCATGGATGCAGAAGAGGTGGAACAACTGATGAAATGATTGTTAATCCATAAATAGTCGCACATATGAGAGATATTTTCACAGCAGAATTCTGGAAAGAGATTTTGGACAAGTTCATTGAGTGGTCGGTATCGGAACTGCCTTCCATTCTGATTTTAATCGTCGTGCTGATCATCACCCTCAGGGTGGTGAAATTCGCGGTAAAGCGGCTCAGGAAGTTCCTGGTGGCGCGGGCGGACCGACGCGACGGAGACGACACGAATGAAGCCGAAAAGCGTGTGGCCACGCTGATGGGTATTTTGCATGGCATTACTAAGGTGGTTATCTGGACCCTTTTTCTGATGATCCTTTTGAACAAGCTGGGCATCAACATCGGTCCCATCCTGGCAGGTGCGGGGATCCTGGGTCTGGCAGTGGGCTTCGGTGCGCAGGAGCTGGTGCGGGACGTGATCACGGGATTCTTCATCCTGCTTGAGAACCAGATACGGACGGGCGATGTTGCCATCATCAACGGAACGGGGGGACTCGTGGAGAAGATTGAGCTTCGGACCGTCACCCTGCGCGATTTCTCCGGGGTGGTCCATATATTCCAGAACGGGAAGATCAACACCCTGTCCAACATGACCAAGGAATGGAGTGCCATGGTCTTCGATATCGGAGTGGCCTACAAGGAGAACACGGACACCGTCATGGAGGTGATCCGCCAGGTGGGCAACGAGCTCCAGCAGGATGAGGAATACGGACCGAAGATCATCGAACCCATCGAGGTGTTCGGGGTGGACAAGTTCGGCGACAGTGCAGTGGTGATCAAGGCCCGTTTCAAGACCAAACCCATTGAGCAGTGGAACGTTGGGCGCGAATTCCGCAGAAGGCTCAAGCATGCCTTCGACGAAAGGAAGATCGAGATCCCCTTCCCGCATACCACGGTCTACTGGGGCGAGGAGATCACTCCCCTGCAGCTGAAACTCCGTGAAGCAGAGTAGGTAACTGTTCATACCGGACCATCGTATCATCAGAAACGTTCAACCTTATGCGCAAGCGTGTTACATTTAACGGAGTGGATGTCGCCTATGAGGACCGCGGAGCGGGACCCTGCATCGTGCTGCTGCACGGTTACCTGGAAACTGGCCGGATCTGGGATGGATTTGCCGAACGGTTCCTGAACGAATTCCGGGTGATCACCCCGGATCTTCCCGGACACGGGGCTTCGGGTACCTGGGGCGAGGTCCACCGGATGGAGGAACTGGCCGGATCGGTCCTTGCCGTTTTGCAGAGGGAGCAGCTGGAGAAGGTATTCCTGGTGGGCCATTCCCTGGGGGGATACATCACCTTGGCATATGCGGAACTGTATCCGGAAAGGCTGTCCGGGTACTGTCTGTTCCATTCCACCTGTTTTGCGGATACGGAGGAGAAGAAAGTGAACAGGGACCGGGAGATCCACCTGGTCAGGTGCAACAAAAAACACCAGATCATACAGGTGAACATGCCCAAGGGATTCGCGGAAGTGAACCTGGGATCCCTTGCCCCGCAGATCGAAAGGGCGAAGCAGCTGGCGCTGGAGAACAGCGACGAGGGGATCGTGGCCCTGCTGAACGGAATGAAACAGCGGCCCGACCGGACCGCTGTGTTAAAAAATACAAGACTCCCGCTGCTGCTGATCGGAGGGATGCTGGACAATTACATCCCGGCCGAAGAGTTTGAAAGCCTTGTGAACCTCGCACCCCATGCATCGGTGCTCCGGCTGGAACGTTCGGGGCACATGGGATTCATCGAGGAGCCGGAACCTGCGGAGCAGGCCATCCGGAAGATGGCCGGCTCCCTATAGGTTTTCGCCCTCAGACTGGACCGCTCCTTCCCCCTGGAAGGATCTCCAGCCGCGGGGTCCCTGTCCCCGTACACCGGGTCCCTGTCCCCGTACACCGGGTCCCTGTCCCCAGCTGCAGGGTCCCTGTCCCATTACACCGGGTCCGTTGCCCCAGGATCCCCTTCTGTGATGCCTCAAGGAATTCCGCTGGTCCATGATCATCTTCTGCTCATCTGTGAGCAGGGCCCTCACCTTCACCCTGTGTGCCGTGTTGAGTTTCCTGATGTTGTTGCCGAGCGCACTCTGCTCGTCGATCACGCTGTTAAGCGCCTTCATGTCCACCTTGTCTTCCAGCATCAGGGATCGTTCCCGAGCTTTCAGCTCCGCCATCTTGCTTCTCAGGGGCTTCACCTCTTTATAATGTTCAAGCCTGAGGGCCTGAAGCTGTTCCTGCTGCGCATCGGTCAGATCCAGCTGGCTCCAGCAGGTCATTCTGCCGGGACCATCGAAATCAGCCTCCCCGCCACTGCGTCCGTACCCTCCGTAACCCCATCCCCGCGCGGGCTGGGCATTCATTCCTGCAACCAGCACTCCTGCAAACAGGAGCACTGCCGCTGTCCTCATCATTTGAGTTTTCATCATCTGTAAATTTAAATGGTTTCCAATAGGTTATTTACACCTGTTAGATGCAATCCGGACCGGAAGGTTTAATTCCTGTTTCAGAGCTTTGAAATGGTGTCGATGGCCACCTGGAGCACGTTGTCAATTTCAGCGATGATGGGGTAGAAGCCTTCGTTGTCAATGATATTCCTGGCCACATAGGCTTTGATGCTTTTCTCCATCACGTGCCCGGAGACCCTGATATCTTCGTAGTCGGGCGGCACTCCTTTCTCTTTCGCGTAGCTGACGAACCGGGAGATGATCTGCTGGTCGTCCAGGTACGCTTCAATGTCCCCCGCGGTGGTGAAACCTTCGAGGACCGGACGGTACAGGTCGGTGAAGTGGAATGCGAACCGGTACATCAGTCCCAGGCTCCTCACCCGGTTGTAATAATCCGAAATGCTGGTGGTATCCACGGGCACAAAAATATCGGGCATGATGCCGCCTCCCCCGTAAACGATCTTTCCTCCCGGGGTGACAAACTTCTGGGAGGCGTCGAATTTGATGCTGTCCTGGTGTTCCAGCTCTCCCCTGATGATCCGCTGGTTCAGGTCGTGGTAGTAGTCTTCCCTTCCGTTCTCGTAGGATTTCTGGATGCTCCGTCCCGTTGGGGTATAATACCTGGCCACGGTGAGCCTGAGGGCGGACCCGTCCGTGAACCGCATCTCCTCCTGGACCAGTCCCTTTCCGAAGGTCCTTCTCCCGATGAGCAGTCCCCGGTCATTATCCTGGATGGCCCCCGCTAGGATCTCACTGGCCGAAGCGCTGGTTTCATCAATCAGTATCACCACTTTATCATTCTTCAAAGCGCCCCTGGATGAGGCAAATTCATTCTCCCTGGGCCGGGCGCGCCCCTCGGTGTATACGATCAGCTGCCCTTCGTCCAGGAACTGGTCGGCGATCTGGATGGCCGATTCCATGATCCCCCCGCCGTTACCGCGCAGATCCAGGATCAGCCTGGAAGCGCCCTTTGATTTCAGTTTTTCAATGCCCTCCATGAATTCCCGGAAGGTGGTCTGGGCAAACTGGCTGATCTTGATGTACCCGGTCTCACTGTCCACCATATAGGCTACATCCACGCTGTAAATGGGAATGTCGTCCCGGGTGATCTCGAAATCCATCAACCCCTTCACGCCCCTTCGGAAGATGGTCACTTTCACCACCGTGTTCCTGGGACCCTTGAGCATGTTCACAATGTCGTCGCTGGGCATGTTCACCCCCGCCACCAGGGAATCATTCACCCGGACGATCCTGTCACCCGGCATGATGCCCACCAGCTCGGAGGGACCGTTGGGGATGGTGTTAATGATGGCCACCGTATCGTCGGCCATGTTGAAGGAGACCCCGATCCCGCTGAAATTTCCCACCAGGGGTTCGGAGAACCGCTGGAACTCGCTGGAGGGGATATAGATGGAATGCGGGTCCAGCTCTTCCACCAGGGAAGGCAGCGCCGATTCGCTCAGTTGCTGCAGGCTGACCGTGTCCACGTACTCGTTCAGGATGTACTGCATGGCCGAGGTGATCTTATTCGACCTGGGCACCAGCGATAATCCGGAGCCCACATTCAGGCCCGGCCTGATGGAAAAGTGCTGTTTGCTCACCTCATCCGACACGATGTTGCGGATGCGGATCCCGGTGATCCAGTTTCCAACGATGATCCCGATGATCAGCGTCAGACTGATCAGCAGGGGAAGGAATATGATGAGTTTATCTCTTCTGCCTTTCATACGCGCACGTTGCTTTCATCGGATCATCCGGACACATCAACCGTTTCCTCGGGCAGATATACCAGTTCAATGCCCGCCCTGCCGAGCAGGTCCAGTCCGTCGCTGATCCTGTATTGATCGGAGTAGACAACCCTCCGGATCCCTGCCTGGATGATCAGTTTGGAACACTCCATACAGGGAGAGCTGGTGATGTAAAGCGTGGACCCCTCGCTGCTGTTGTTGCTCTTGGCCACCTTGGTGATCGCATTTGCCTCCGCATGCAGCACATAGGATTTGGTGTTGTTGTCCGCATCCTCACATTCGTTCTCAAAACCCGATGGGGTTCCGTTGTACCCGTCCGAAATGATCATCTTGTCCTTCACGATCAATGCCCCCACCTTCCGCCTTTTGCAGTAGGAGTTGGTGGCCCAGATGGCCGCCATTTTCAGGTAGCGCCGGTCGATGGCCACCTGTTTTGCATTATTCTGACCGGAATTCTCGGACATTGTTCACAGGGATTGTGCCCAGGGCCGGGATCGAACCGGCACGATATTACTATCACTGGTGTTTGAGACCAGCGCGTCTACCAATTCCGCCACCTGGGCAGCGGCCTTTACAGCCGTGCGAAGTTAATGTTTTTCAGATTATTTGACAAGCCCGTCCTGCATTCATGGAATGGCATGTTATTAAATATATTTTTAAAGGTCCGGCATTGTTAATTTTATGGCTGCCGAATAACCATTCTAAAATCAGCACCAATGGAAAAGAAATTCAGGGAACGGACCGTGGAAGTCCTGAAGCGACTGGGAATAATGAAGGTGAACCCGGGTGCCTCCACCGGTCAGCACTGGCTGGATACAACAGGCGACGAGACAGCCTCCGTATCGCCGGTGAACGGCGAGGTGATCGCAAGGGTGACCAACGCCACCATGGATGATTACGAGGCGGTGATGGGAGCGGCCCAGAAAGCATTCATCACCTGGAGGGAGGTTCCCGCCCCCAAACGGGGTGAGGTGGTGAGACAGATCGGGCTGGCCCTGAGGGAGGCAAAGGAGGACCTGGGATTCCTGGTGAGCCTGGAGATGGGGAAGATCTACCAGGAGGGACTGGGCGAGGTGCAGGAGATGATCGACATCTGCGATTTCGCGGTGGGGCAGTCCAGGCAGCTGTACGGTTTCACCATGCAGTCTGAAAGGCCGAAGCACCGGATGTATGACCAGTACCATCCCCTGGGGATCGTGGGACTGATCACATCGTTTAATTTTCCGGTGGCCGTCTGGGCCTGGAATGCCATGATCGCAGCGGTGGCAGGGGATGTGGTGGTGTGGAAGCCGAGCTCGAAAACCCCGCTCACGGCCATTGCCACCATGCATATCATCCGGGATGTGCTGAAGAAGAACCATGTGCCGGAGGGGGTCTTTAACCTTGTGATCGCCAGATCCTCGGTCATGGGCGATAATTTTGCGGCCGATGAGCGGATCCCGCTATTTTCGGTGACGGGCTCCACCGCTGTCGGGAAAAGGGTTTCGGGTATTGTGGGGAAAAGACTGGGCCGCTCCATCATGGAGCTGGGCGGCAACAATGCGGTGATCGTCTCCCGGCACGCGGACCTGGACCTGGCCATTCCCGCCATCGTATTCGGATCGGTGGGGACGGCGGGGCAGCGCTGCACCACCACCCGCAGGGTGATCATCCACGAGGATGTCTATGACGAGGTAAAGACAAGGCTGGTGAAGGCATACAAGCAGATATCGCAGCGGATCGGAAACCCGCTGGATGAGAAGGTGCTCGTGGGACCGCTGGTGGATAGAACCGCCGTGGAACTGTTCACCCGGGCCATCGAACAGGTGATCGAGCAGGGGGGGAAGGTGATTTTCGGGGGACAGCTGCCGGAGGGCGAGGCGTACCGGTCCGGCACCTACGTCGTCCCGGCCATCGCCGAAGCGAAGAACCATTACAGGATCGTCCAGGAGGAAACCTTCGCGCCACTGCTGTACCTGATCCGGTACAGGACCATCGACGAGGCCGTCGCGCTCAACAATGATGTGCCACAGGGACTCTCCTCGGCCATTTTCACGCAGGATCTGAAGGAAGCCGAGCAATTCCTTTCAGGGGCGGGTTCCGACTGCGGCATTGCCAACGTGAACATCGGGACCTCCGGGGCGGAGATCGGGGGTGCCTTCGGCGGAGAGAAGGAAACCGGCGGCGGACGCGAATCGGGATCGGATGCATGGAAGGCATACATGCGCCGGCAGACCAACACGATCAATTACGGCTCCGATCTCCCGCTGGCGCAGGGCATCCGGTTCGACCTCTGACAGGCCGCGTTCCCCCCTTCCCTGCAGGGACCGCACCGCCTCACTCCCTTCGGTTTGTAAACGAGCCGCCTGTGCGTTCCGAACCTGACTTGTTGGATCGGGCCTTCCAACACCCTCTGGAGGTCGGTACAATTCCTGAACGGATCCCGGGCCGGGACCATGACACAGCCTTGCGAGGATTTTGCGTGAGCAAAATAATCCAGATGTCGAACGGATACCTGCGGCAGATCCGGGCGAACGAAGACCAACTGAACGGGCTGTCGTGCACAGAATGCTGCCAGAGCGATCCCTAAAAGAGGGACAAACGGCCATATCCCTTTCAGGCAAAACAGGAAGTCACTCTTTTATGACTTTTATGCTTTTTTGTGACTTCCGGTATTCAAGGATGCCTGAATTACATACTCGCATCCAGCTCATAGATAATGTCTTATGAAAAAAGGTAAGGAACAGGACAATGGATAAAAACTCACAAAATTGTGTAAAAGTCACAAATCACTCACTTCGTGAAATCGAAAAACGAGTATCCCCTTTTTTTCAATATTGCCAGGTGTTGAACCGGGAACGAGCCAGCTGACGGGCCGGACCGACAGGGAGGTTCGTAGTGGCAGTGACCGGTCCCGACAGGCCAAAGCGCAGACCGGTGTATGGTCGGGTCAGGAGAGTCAACAAAAAACGGATTCTGAATAAGCCGCGGGGTCGCAGCGGGGCTACATCGCCCGCGTGAGGATCTTGGAGACGACCAGGTTCCGGGCGGTCAACACGATGCCCTCGGTATCGTACCCGCATTCCCGGTACAGCTCTTCCTGCGTTCCCTGGTCAATGAAACGGTCCGGGATCCCAAGCCGGATCACCCTGGCTTTGTAGTTGTTGTCGTTCATGTACTCGATCACCGCACTGCCCATCCCGCCCGTGATGCATCCGTCCTCCACGGTGATGATCCGGTTGAACTTCGTAAAGACGCCCTTCAGCAGCATGTGGTCCAGGGGCTTCAGGAACCGCATGTCGTAGTGGGCCGCACTGATGTGCTCTTTCTCCAGGAGCTGAACGGCCCGTGATACCTGGTTGCCGATGGGTCCGATGGAAAGGATGGCCAGATCGGTGCCCTCTTTCAGCTTCTGTCCCTTTCCGATCTCCAGTGCCCTGAAAGGCTTCTTCCAGTCCACCGTCAGCCCGCGTCCCCTGGGATAGCGGATCACAAAGGGTCCTTTCGGTTCCAGCTGGGCGGTGTACATGAGGTTCCGCAGGTCCACCTCGTTCAGCGGGGAGGCGATCACCATCTCCGGGATGCACCTGAAAAAGGCCATGTCGTAGGCCCCGTGGTGGGTTGCCCCGTCCGATCCCACCAGTCCCCCCCGGTCCACGCAGAAAACCACCGGAAGCTTCTGGATGGCCACGTCGTGGATCACCTGGTCGTAGGCCCGCTGCATAAAGGAGGAATAGATGTTGCAGAAGGGGGTCATCCCCGTGGCGGCCAGTCCCGCTGAAAAAGTGACTGCATGCTGTTCGGCGATCCCCACATCGTAGGTCCGGTCGGGCATCTCATCCATCATGATCTTCAGGGATGATCCGGTGGGCATGGCCGGCGTGATGCCGATGATCTTCTTGTTGGCCCGGGCCAGTTCGAGGATCGTCTCCCCGAACACATCCTGGTACAGGGGCGGCTGGGGCTTGTCGGAGGGTACACGGATAAGTTCCCCCGTAAACCTGTTGAATTTTCCGGGATGATGAAATGCGGTCTGCTCCTTCTCGGCCATCTCGAACCCCTTTCCCTTCCGGGTGATCACATGAAGCAGCTTTGGAC
>DSDZ01000055.1 GCA_011048475.1 Bacteroides sp.
ACATGCCTGCCAGTCCCCTGCAGTAGAGGATCATCCTGGAGATCGCAAGCGGGGGACGAACCGTCGTGCCCGCAGTGTAGGTGAAATCCACTCCCTGGTAACGTCCCCGGACCTGTCTGTTGCGCACGGTTCCCCATTCTGTGGCTTTTGAAACCACCACCTCCACCGATGCCCCTGCATGTGACAGTCCCCCGGCAATGGCGATCAGGCGGTTGGTCTGAGCCATCCCATAGGGGAACGGGTAGCTGGTGATGATCAGGATCCTCATACAGGCGGGTTTTTTTTCCGGTAATGGACCATCATGGAAGAGCCTGTTCCGGGCAGCAGCAGGAAAAAGAGCACGGGCAGGAAACGGACGGCCAGGATCAGCAGGCAGCTGTACCTGAAAAAGTACCTCACGAGCTTTGATGAAGACTGGTCGGTCCGGCGCATAAGGGGCACCCGCACATAGCGGTCGGAAAGGAATTTTTTCAATTTGAAAGCATACGACTGGGATTCGGTGTACACTCCTTCGATCTTCCATCCGTGCTTTTTCCCCAGCACCTCAAAGGTTTTCCGGCTGAACCGGCCCACATGCACCGGCGGCAGGTCCAGATGCACCCCCACCCGGTCGTAAAAAGTCCTGAGATACCCGTTCGGCACGGCGATGATCAGGTGGGAGGATGGTTTCCCCAGTTGGAAGAGCGACTGAAAGACCGGATCCAGGTCATCCATGTGTTCCAGCACCTGGAACATGCAGACGACATCGAACCGGGGAAGTTTTTCCGCCGGGAGCTCCGGCAACCTTTTGTTGAGGCAGTGATATCCCTTCCTGCGGATCTCTTTCGCCCCGGGATCGGAAAGCTCGGTGCTGTAGATCTGCCCTGGAGGCAACAGTGTGGAAGCGACCCTCTCCAGGAAGGAGCCGTTCCCCGCTCCGGCCTCGAGCAGCGTGGCGGTTTCATTCAGCAGAAGGCTTTGAATGAGCTCCAGTGCAAACCGGTGTTCCCATTTATCTTCAGTGTAGCTGAAGCTTTCGTAATAAAGTGTGGAATAGATCTCCCCGTTGCCGGCCGTATAAGGCCTGGCAAAACCATAGCCACAGTCCCTGCACTTGTAAAACGCGCACCTGTCCGATTCCCACAGCGCCCTGATCTGCGCGGAGATCAGGTGGGCCCGTTCAGGGTGGGCCGGAACGAGTTGTTTTCCGGCTTCTTCCGCACCCATCCGGAAAAGGATCCGGCTATTCCCGGACCGGCAGACTGGACAATCCGAACTAGTCATTTTTTTGCCGTGTTCAAGGTGCTCCGGCGCTGCGCCTGATATCGCCTGTAATAACCCAGGAGAAGCAGGAAATAGACAATCCCTGCAATGAGCCTGGTGAAGGCGGCCCCCTCCACTCCGAGGTACCTGGGGAGGATGATGTATCCGGCTGTATTGACCGCCCCCAGGATAAAATTTGAGTTCCTGATCAGTTTCCCCAGCCCTTTCGCACTGATGAACCGGTTCAGAAAGTCCCCGAAACCATGAAACAGGGAGCCGATGGCAATGTAATAGGAAAGGCCGATCACCGGTATGAACTCTTCCGTATAGAGGAGGATGACAATTTCATCGATGAAGATAAGAAATCCCAGGAGTGCGGTCAGGCCCGTGCCCGCGGTCACGAGAATCACCTTCCGGGGGATCCGCGGATAGGAAACGAACGCTTTGAAGAAGGTGGTGCCGAATGAGGCGGGAAGCATGGTCAGCGGGAGGGCGGCCATGATGGCCAGCGAATAGAACCCCACATTTTCGTTGTCAATGTAATAGCTGATGGTGATCCCTGCCAGGTAGCTGCTGGCCACCCCCGTAATGGCACCCAGATATATGGGGAACCCGTAATTGCGGTTTTCCTTCAGGATCCTTGTCAGATTGGATGCGCCCCCCCGAAAGGCGGGCCGCACATAGAGGATCAGCGCAACGATTACAATGGCGAAGGCGCCCAGGTGTGCGATCAGGGCACTGGTCAGATTGAACCGGGAGAAATACTGCAATCCAAGTGCCAGTGCGATGTACACCAGCTTGGGCCCGATGCGCAACAGCGAGAGGCTGTAGATCCGGTTGCCTCCCTGCAGCACCTGCTCGAAGCAAAGCTGGAAAGGATAGATGAACAGCAGGGGAAGGCTGTAACGGATCAGGGGGCCCAGCCGGTTACCGAATATTTTATGTTCCAGAAAAGAAAACACAAGGCTGACAAGGATCAGCAGCAGGCTGCTCATCAATGCAATTTTGAGAATGTCCCCCGTGAGCTCCCTTTTTTCCTTTGCGCGGTCGGTCCGGGCCAGCAGGAGTCCCCCGGTGTAAAAGAAACCAAAGGTGAGAAATGTAACCCCCAGGGAAAAGAGATTGATCAGGAACTTGAAATCCCCGTACTGCTCCTTCCCCAGGTACCGGGTGTTGATGACGCTGATGACGATGCCCACCAGCAGGCTCAGGACCATTGAGACAAACAGTCCGGCGGTTTTTTTGGCCTTGTCCGTGAATACCAGGTTGCTTCTGGCGGATGATTTCAGATCAGCATATCGGTCCCTGAGAAAACGCACTGGCATTTTGGTTCTGAAAAACCAAAGATAACATGGATTTATTTAATATGCTGAAGTTCCGCCCCCGGTGTCGGAAAATCACGGCGGTTCAATGGCCGCCTATACAGGAAGATGGTTACAGATATTTCTTGTATTCTGTTGGCAGATCGATGTATCTCCTGTATTTATCGGCATCCGGACCAAACGCCTCGGCTTTCTTGTCCCTGATCTTATAGGTACAGTGTTCGCCGATGATATTGGAGATGATGATCTCACACTCTTTTCCGGTTTCATCGGTCATCAGCAGTTTCACCAGGTTCGGATTCTCCGGTGTGTTCAGCTTGGCATGGCATACGGGGCAGTAGAATTTGTATTCCACTCCCTTTTTGAGCTTGAATTCGGGATGGGTGGTCTTCGAATAGTTCCCAAGTTCCGTTTCCAGAAAAAGGAGCCCTTTATCGTTATCCGGCGATTTGGCCGAAATGACAACCGAGTTCCCGATGTTCATGTTGCTCTTGCAGATCGGACAGTAATAATTGTTGGTCATGACTGGTAGTTATTAAGATTCATGATGTCACTTTCCTTAAGCTGAATGCATTCTGAGGGTTCTTCTTCAGCAGCTGGTTGATCTCCTTCTCGGTGAAACCTCTTTCCTTCAGGGCAGGGATCAGCAGTTTGAAAATGTCCGTGAAACCCCTGAATTCTCCACCATTTTCCTCTCCGGGAGTGTACCAGCCGGCATCGTGTGAGACCAGCACTTTTTCAAGCAATCCTTTTTCCTTCATCACCAGGATCCGGTCGGCATACCACCCGATGCTGAACGGATCTCCGGGTTTCAGATCCCGCTCGCCGTTGATGTTATCCAGTGAGATCCAGGCTCCTTCACGGGCCGCCTTGATATTTCCTTCCAGCGTACCCCGTTGCGCGTGTACCCAGATGAAGGAAGAAGGCCTGATGCCGTATGTTTTCAGAATGCGCATCTGCTCAAAGGCAGGTATGTCGGGCCCGGTGTGAGAGGCGATCACAAGGCCGGTCTGGTTGTGGGCAAGGGCCGCGGCCGACACGATCTTCTGGTGATCGGCTGACAGGCTGTCTTGGGGCCCCACTGCAATTTTGATAAATCCGGGCCTGACCCCGCTTCCGTTGATCCCGTTGTTGAATTCATCGATCCACACTGCGGCCAGCTCCCTGACAGACAGTTGATAAAAGGAGGAAGGAAGGTACCGGTTGTCGTGGGCTCCGTAGTATCCGGTATTGGTCAGCAGGTGGAGACCTGTTTTTTCTGAAAGCTCCCTCAAAAGCAAAGGTTCGCGGCCCAGGTAAGCCGGCGTGCATTCGATCAGGGTGCGGACCCCGAGCTCCCTGATCTCGTTCAGGAACGGGGTGATCCTTTCCACGGCATCCTCCCGTTCCCACCTGTGCACTCCCGCGCTGTCAGCGCCCGCGAAATCAACCAGGAGATGTTCGTGTACCAGGGTGATTCCCATACGGGAAGCAGGTATCGGCCCTTTCACGGTGATCACTGTCAGGTCGGGGGAAGATTGACAGCTGACCAGGATGAAAAGGACCGGGCAAATAAACATCCGATGCCATTTTGCCCGTGCCATTGCCGTAAATATACGACATAACTCCCTATACAGGATGTATTTTAAAACACCTCGCGGATGCGTTCGGCCTGGTGTGAAGTCTCCGTTGAAGAGGCCAGGATGACAGGCGAACCGGGACCGGTCACCGTCCGTTCCAGGATTACCCGTTCAAACCGGTTTCTTCCGGTATCGCTGGTCGGGAACATCACCGGAAGATAATGTTCACCGTAGCCATGGGCCATCTTTTTGCGGTCCACCTTTTCAACCAGTACCCGCTGCCGCTTTGCCAGCATGGAATCCATGTACCTGAGCCTGCCTGATTCGGAGATCTTCCTGATCTGTTCGCTTCTCTCCCGCTTCACCGCTTCCTCCACCTGGCCGGCCATCCGGTATGCGCTGGTCCCCTTCCGCCCGGAGTATCTGAAGGTGTGGATATGGCTGAATCCGATTTGGCGGACAAGGCGGACTGTTTGTTGAAAATCTTCGTCGGTCTCCCCTGGAAAACCCACGATCACATCGGTGGAGAAGTTGAAATCCGGAATGCTTTTCCGGAACTGATCCACGATCTCCATAAACGAACCGGCCGTATACATCCGTTTCATTTTCCGCAGGATGGAATCAGAGCCGCTCTGCACACACAGATGAAGGTGCGGGGTCATCCTGGGATGGTGGAACAGGTGGTGAAAATCCGGCCCGAAACCTTCGGGTTCCAGCGAGGAGATCCGCACCCTGTAATCCCCGGGCAGTTCAATAATCCTTTCGATCAGTTTTTCAAAGGTGGTCCCCTCAAAGACATATCTGCCGATATTCACCCCGGTGATGACGATTTCTCTGAATCCGTTGTCGAGCACCTTCCTGACATTATCCAGGATCTCATCCACCGGCCGGCTCACCGCCCTTCCCCTGACCGTGGGAACGATACAGTAGGTACAGAATTGGTCACATCCATCCTGGATCTTGACGGAAGTCCGGGTATGGAGGCTTTTGTCCACCGCCTCGAAGCCGAAACGATCCCCGGGGAGCGCATCGGGGTGGACCACCTCTCCTTTCAGATGGGAGTCCACCAGTGCAAACACCTGGCTCTTTCTTTCATTGTCCACCACGTATGTAATGTGGCGTGCGGCCTCCAGCTGCTCACGGTGGTTGTCCGCCATGCACCCCGTCACCACCAGCACGGCATCCTTGTTCATCCGGGCGGCATGATTGATCAGGTTCCTTGATTTCTGGTCACTCTGCCCCGTCACGGTACAGGTATTGATCACCACCACATCGGCTTTTTCGGAAAAGTCGACCACCTGGTACCCGGCCTTGTGGAACTGTGTCACAAGTGCATCGGTCTCGTACTGGTTCAACCTGCAACCAAGTGTCCTGAATGAAATCCTGAACATGCCTGCAAATTTACTGATTGAGGTTAATAATAGACCTCTGTGGTGATATTCTCCAGGGGAATTCCGCTGGCATTGAGAATCTTTATCGCATCCCGGATCATTTGACTGCTGCCACACAGATACGCCTGCTGATCCGGTTCAGGTGGGTTCGCGGCAAGGTAATCCGTCACCCTTCCTGAAAAATCACCGCGCTGGTCCCTGGATGTGCAGAGAACCATGTGCTCCTTCCGGTAAGTATTCAGATCATATGCTTCATCACGGGTTCTTATCCCGTGGAGCAGTCTGTATTCCGTCTGGGGATAGGACCTGACAAAGCTGTGGAAAGGCGCAATTCCCGTTCCACTGGCGATAAATAGAAGCTTTCCCGGTGCGACCCTTGAAGCTTCCGAAAGGAATTTCCCTTCGGGACCATGGACTTCAAGCCTTTTCCCCGGTTTTATTTTTTTGAGCGCTTTGCTCATCTTTCCATCATCCACTTCCTGGATCAGGATTTCCAGGTATGGGTCCTGCGTTCCGCTGTATATGGAATACTCCCTCATCCTTGCAGATCCGGGCAGCCCGATGAGCAGGTACTGACCGGGGATGAACTGCATCTCATTTCTTGAAAACCTCACTACATATACCGATCCGGTCAGGGGCCTGACACGGTCGATGATAAAAGGTGCTGTATCCACGTCCACTCTCATTGTGATATCTTCTTAAAAGTAATGAAATCGATCGGTTTATTCATTCTAACAAACTTCATGAAGAATTGTGCTATGGGCATACATGTGGCAGGGATTGCCCGAAGCTGTTAAAAAAATCACAAAACCGTTTTCTGACCATTCAGGATCGAAATCCCTGTATAGCTTTGTGTGGGATTATTCTTTTTTGACAATGAAACGCTTCAAACAACTTGTATGTCCCGTTTCCGATAAACGGGTGGATGAAAACACAGTGCGGGTTACGGCGCTGCTGGTGATCCTGGGTATGGGCGGATTCCTGCTCACAGGCAATGTGATCTTTCCGGCACTGCTTGCGGTGGATTTTTTCATCAGGGCTTTTACAAGATTGAAATACAGTCCGTTAAGCTGGACCGGAAAACAGTTCGTTCGTTCTCTTGACCTGGATCCCGTCTGGATCGACAAAGCACCCAAGGTCTTTGCTGCCAGGATCGGGTTCCTGCTCACGGCACTCGCCTCCATGGCGGTCATGTTCCAGTTCACATACGCGGCTTATGCACTGGGTGCCACTCTGGTGGTTTTCGCATTCCTGGAATGTGTGCTCAATTTCTGTGCGGGATGCTGGGTATACACCTATGTGGTCTATCCCCTGGTGAGGAAAAACTGACTTCGAAGCAGGGTTTCATCGGAAATACAGGATCATGCTCCCGGAGCAGTGAACCATCACCTCCGCTCGGGTGTCTTAACAAATAAAATCCGATGGAGCCTGTTTTTACGTTTTTAAGGGACCTTGCCCAAAACAACAACCGGGAATGGTTCGGCAGTCATAAAGCAAGATACCAGGAGAGCCTGGATCTGTTCAGGAATTTCACCGGGGAGGTCCTCGGGGGGATCACCTCCTTCGATCCCGCACTGACCGGACTTGAGGCAAAAGACGCCATTTTCCGCATCTACAAGGACACCCGCTTTTCAAAGGACAAAACCCCTTACAAAACCAATTTCGGGTGCTGGATGTCCAGGGGCGGACGAAAATCAAAGCAGGCAGGATATTACTTTCACCTGGAACCGGGAGGCTGTTTTATGGCGGCGGGAGTCTGGATGCCACCCGGAGAGCTGCTCCAGGTGATCCGCCAGGAGATCATTTTTCATCCGGATGCCTTCCAAGAGGTTTTCCACGACCCGTGGATCCTGGAGCGTTACGAACGCGGCGGTCAGGATGACAGGCTGAAAAAGGGGCCGGCAGGGTTCCCGAAAGATTTTGAACTGATGGAAGAGCTCAAATACAAACATTATATCTTCTCGAAGAATTATACGGACAGGGAGGTGATGACCGAAGGTTTTCCGGAAACACTTGTGGAGGACTACCGCGGTCTTTTTCCCGTGGTCAGTTATCTGAATCATGCCATGTCCTTTACCGGGAACCAGTAAACGGTTTCTGGGACAACCTACTGCCATTATGTCGGGATGATTCGAATGGCTTGATATTTGGACTGATCCGGGTAAACTGTACAGTATGATCAATGTCCGGCAGATTAACACGAGGTATTCCCACCTGTGTCAGCTGGTATCCGCAAGAAAAGTCAAAGACGCCCTGGATGTGCTTCGTGGCCTGGTCGGCGAGACCGGCTTCAGTGATTTTTTTATTCAGCAGGAGCACATGGAGCACACCTACGAGCAGATGCTGAACTACATGCTCGAGGGGGTCCAGGATCCCGAGAGGGACAGGGTGTATCGCAAATTATTGATTTCCATTCTGGAACTGGCCGACAGGGTCAGGGACCTGCTGATGGAAAAACACTCCGGCTGGCACACCTATATCCTGAAACAGGAAGTGGACAAAAAGCAGGAGCTGACCGGCAAAAGCGTCATCGAGACCATGGATGACCTTTCCTTCAAGCGGGAACTCGATGAGCTGATCGATGAAGAAAAGAAATCACCCGACGCTTCAGATGCGGGGCGGAGGAACCTTTCCCTGGAGATATTCAGGCATTTGTGGCTGAGCAACCGGTACAACGAAGCAGAGAACAGCCTCACGGCTGCCATTCTTTCATGCAGCGATTTTCTCTGGTATGAAAAGGCATTGTTTATCAGCGGGATCCTTTTATCGGCGCTGAGATACTGGGATGAAGAAAAATTGCAGCGGCTCATGGACTTTGCCGTTGAAGCGGAGCAGGAGGTCTCGGCAAGGGCCATCGTGGCCGTGGTCATCCTGCTGTACAGGTACGACGACAGGATCGAGTTCTATCCCAATATCCTGCACAGGCTGAAGCTGCTGAAAGATGAGCTGAAACTGGAGGAAAGTATTGAAAAAATTGCGCTTCAGATGATCCGCACCAGGGACACCCTCGAGATCGGAAGAAAACTGCAGGAGGATCTGATGCCTGAAATGGCAAAAATCAAACCGAGGCTGGAAGATAAACTGAAGATGGATGACATCCTGGAAGAGCAGACCGGGGAAGGTAGGAATCCGGACTGGGAATCGGTGTTCAGCGAATCAGACGATTTGTACAGGAAGGTGGAAGAATTCATGAAACTCCAGATGGAGGGAGCGGATGTATACATGACCACCTTTGCCCACCTGAAGCAGTTCCCGTTTTTCCGGGAACTGACCAACTGGCTGGTCCCTTTCCACCAGGACAATCCTGAGCTGGCAGAGATTTATCAGGCTTCTTCGGATGTGTTCGATCCGGAGATCTTTGTAGAGGGACTGAAAAAAACACCCTTCCTGTGTAATTCAGACAAATACAGTTTCATTTTCAATATCCGGTACCTGCCTGATGATCAGAAGAAAATGCTGTCCAGTGCGTTTATGATGGAGCTTGAAGGGATGCAGGAGATGATCCAGGACGAGAAGATCATGTCAGGCGATTTCACCCGGAAGACTGTCTTTATCCAGTATATTCAGGATTTGTACAGGTTCTTCAAGATTTCCCCGTTCAAGAACGAGTTCGAGGATGTCTTCAGCGGCAAGCTCAATCTTTACAAATCATACTTCTTCAGGGAGGTTGTTGAAAACGATGCCATCACGAGGAACATCGCCGAGTATTTGTTTGAAAAAAACCATTTTGAAGAGGCGCTGGACATCTTCGACATGTTGCTGGAAGAGCATCCGGCCGACAGGGAATTGCTGGAAAAAGCGGGATACTGTTACCAGAAGGAAGGCAATTACAGGGAGGCAGTCAGGGTTTATTCCCGGATCGGGCTTTCCGGTGAACCTTCCCTCTGGACCCTGAAGAACATGGGGATCTGTTACCGGAAATTGAACGACTACCAGCAGGCGCTGGAAATATACGAACGCGCTTCCCAGGTGAATCCCGATGACCAGACCTTTGAATCGCTCATCGGATACTGCCATCTGAAAACGGGCAATTATGAAACGGCGCTGAAACATTATTTCAAGATCGAATACGCGAACCCGGGGAACCAGCACATCCTGCGTCCCATCGCATGGTGTTATTTCGCACTGGGGGAGCTTGAAAAATCGGACAGGTATTTCAGGAAGGTCTTTGCCCTGAAACCGGGACACTACGACTACATCAATTACGGTCACGTGCAGTGGGCACTGGGAAATAAGAAAGAGGCCATTGAGCTGTATATCAAATCTCTGAAGGAACCCCAGTTTGAGATGGGGGATTATCTGAAAACCATGGAAGAAGACAGGCCCCTGCTGATAAAAAACGGGATCAACGGGAAAGATATCCCGCTGATGCTTGACTATCTGCACTATCGGTTGAGGAAATAAAAAAAGCGGTTCGATAATGAAGAAAAAAAGCCATGGAATTCAACCCGTCTCTATGAGAATGGAATGTACTATCGAACCGCTATGATTTTAAATGCAAGAACGTCTGTTGTTCTACAAATATACAACAATTAATCTGACAAATCCCAGTCAGAAATAACCAAATTTGGGCCCTTGGTCAAAAATATTGCCCAAAATGACATTTGCAAGCCTGCTTGCACCGATTCTGAACCGTTCCGCATTGAGCCAGTCGGCACCCAGGATCTCCTTCACGATGGAATAATACAGCAGGGCGGTTTCGGTATCCGAGATACCCCCTGCAGGCTTGATGCCTATTTTCTTACCGGTGCTGTTGTAATAGTCCCTGATGGATTGGCACATGACCGTGAACGCTTCGGGGGTGGCACCCGGACTGACCTTTCCGGTTGAGGTTTTGATAAAATCGGCACCGGATATGATGGCCAGCAGGGAGGCTTTCCGGATCATCGGGAGATCTTCAAGGCTTCCGGTCTCCAGGATGACCTTGAGCAGAATGGATCCGATCCTTTCCTTGATCAGTTCAATTTCATGCTGGACATACTCCAGGTCACCCATCAGGAATTTACCCACCGGGATCACATAATCAATCTCATCGGCCCCTTCCCTGACAGCCTGTTCAATTTCCAGTACCTTCACATTGGTAAACGTCTGGGAAGACGGGAACCCTCCTCCGACGGATGCAATGTTCACAAGGGGATTATCCAGGTTCTCTTTCACCACCGAAACCAGGTCCGGATAGACACAGATCGCAGCAGGTCCGCGCACGGAAGGATAGGACTCCGTGAGCATGTTCACCTGTTCACACAGCCGGGCCACATTTTCAATGTTGTCCCTTTCACTCAGGGTGGTCAGGTCGATCAGGCTGAAAATCTTCTTCAGCAACTCCTTGTCTTCCGCCCCGAGGGGGACTTCCCTGACCTGTCCCAGAAACCGCTCAACCTCATGCCCGTCCACAGCAAGGTTAAAATCAGAAAGGATCTTCATTGTCCGGGAGTTGAATCCCTCAATTTATCATTTTGTTGATGACGGTCAAAATCCCGGACGGTTTTTTTCTTCAGATTCTTTTCAAATGCAGCCTGAAGATCTGTTCCGGTCTGGTTGGCCAGACAGATAAGCACAAAAAGCACATCGGCCAGTTCATCATCCAGGTCTTCCCCGCCTGCTGCGGATGGAGCGGGCGACTGTTCGCCGTAGGTTCTGGCCACGATGCGGGCCACCTCACCCACTTCTTCCGTGAGGATCGCCATATTGGTGAGCTCGTTGAAGTACCTGACCCCGTATGTGCTGATCCACCGGTCCACTTGTTCCTGGGCTTCTCGAATGGTCATCATTCCCTGTTTTTTGTATCGATGATGATGGTGACGGGTCCGTCGTTGGTAAGACGTACCTGCATATATGCCCCAAACTCTCCGGTGATCACGCTTTTCCCCAGATCCCGTTCCATTTGGGCGATGAATTTTTCATACACGGGGATGGCCACGGGAGGCTTCGCAGCTTTGATATACGAAGGCCGGTTCCCTTTCCGGGTGCTGGCATGGAGCGTGAACTGGCTGATGATCATTACCGATCCCCCGGTGTCCAGCACGGAGAGGTTCATCACCTGCTGCGGGTCATCGAAGATCCTCAGCCTGCAGATTTTTGCACTCAGCCACTCAATGTCACCGTCCCCGTCCGGTTCCTCAATGCCCACGAGCACCACCAGTCCCCCTCCCATGCGGCCGGTGATTTTACGGTCGATGATCAGTTCTGCCTCTGTAACCCGCTGAATAACTGCCCTCATGAAAGGTTTTCGTTTACCATTCTCAGTAATGCAAGGCGATTGATGGGTTTGGAAATATAATCATTGAATCCGGCTTTCAGGCATTTAAGACGGTCGTCCGTCAGTGTGTAGGCTGTCTGCGCAATAACTGGGATGCCCGGATGGCGGGATTTGATGATCTTCAGGGCCTCGTACCCGTCCATCACGGGCATGTTGATGTCCATGAGGATCAGGTCGATCTCGCCGTGATGGGTATCAATGATATCAACAGCTTCCTTGCCGTTCTTTGCGCGGATCACCCGGGCCCTGGTATTCCTGAGCAGCGCCTTGAGATAAAAAAAATTCACCTCTTCATCCTCGGTGATCAGCAGCACACGGTTGTTCCACTGGTATTGATCGTTCTCTGCAGAAGAAAACCTGCTGCCCGAGTCATATACAGCCATGGCATGATGTGTTATTATTTTCCGGTCGACACGTACTAATTAATCGGAAAATCCATTCACATCCCGAATGACTTATTCACAATTTGGTCAACTTATCATTTGCGGTGTTCAAGTCTTAAAAACTCCACTTGAACCTCAGGAAACCAAAGGCGTAATTCTCCCTGGAGCTGCTGCTGAGCGGGTTATCAAACTCGGCCGAGAAGAACTGAACGATCAGAGAGAGGGCAAGATCGTGCTGAAGCGACAGATCCATGGAAGGTCCCAGGTAAAAACCCTTCCAGGAGGGATAGTAAATGACGGCCAGTCCGCCATTGATTAAAGGGGTGAAGGGATAGGACACGCTTGAAAAAAAAGACCAGGGCGTAAATCCCAGGCTTTTCACATCCAGGTTGCCGGCATAGACCTGGAGCAGGCTGTATACATCCCGGTTCCTGGCAAAACCGGCGTAGAGCCCCTCCACCTGAACCCAGAGAGAATTGTTAAAGGTATGGTCGATTCCGACGGAAGCCATCAGGTTCCCCGTGGTATCCCGGAAGTTCTCCAGGTCCCTGAAATAACTCAGTTCGCCACGGAAAGCGGCGGGTCCCAGCGAGCCGCTCCATCCGGTGCCCAGGAAAAGGTCTTCCTGCCGGTACATCCCTCCCAGAAGCTGAATGTCAAATCCCAGGGTATTGAACCTGAAATACCCGGCTGCGGTGATCCGGCCAGCGCTGTCGGCTTTGGCGGCCAGTTCGATGGCCGAGGAGGTGCCGGTGTAATACTGGATCCTGAGGGCATCGCTTCCCGGACGCTCGGGATAGTCCACCTCGAAGTAGGAATAGGTGTTGAAAATGTCGTTGGGGTTCCACACAAGGGTCTGGCCCCAGTTGATCCGCTGGCGTCCGGCTTTGATCTCCAGGTTCCCGAAGGTGAACTGGAGCCACAGCCTGTCGATGGCCGTGGTGAGTACATATCCCGTGCTGTCGCCCAGATCACCGTCAGCGGCAAAGTTCAAATCCAGCCAGCCCTGGTCGCCGCCCACCCCGTCGGTATACCCGGGGAACTGAACGATGGTGTTCCCGGTGATGATCCTGCTTCTCAACTGGAGGGTGGCCGATAGCCAGTCAGCCGGGTAAATATTCAGATTGAGCCGGTTCTGCAGGCTGTTCTCCCACAGCCACCGGTCCGGGATCCTGTAGAGTGTCTGCATATCGGAAAGATAGCCCCCGAAGGTCACTTTCTCCTGCGATCGGAGGCTTCCCGGAATGGCGGTGATCAATATGACCGAAAGCAGGAAGGAACGGTTCATGCGGTGGATCCGTTATTCTTTTTCTTTTTCCATTCGTCTGAGACCACCTTACCGTCCTCCAGGGTGATCACCCTCCTTGCTTTTTTCACGACCCGCTGGTCGTGCGTGGAAAAGATAAAAGTGATCCCCTCCTCCCTGTTCAGTTGCTCCATGATGTCCAGCAGGTTTTCGGAGGATTTTGAATCCAGGTTGGCCGTGGGCTCGTCCGCCAGAACAAATTTTGGTTTGGACGCCAGGGCCCTTGCCACCGCCACCCGTTGTTGCTGACCGCCCGAAAGCTTGGAGGGCCTGCTGTTGGCGCGGTCCTTCAAGCCCACCGCTTCCAGCAGTTCGAAGGTCCGGCTGTCACGGTCTTTCCTGGGCCACTTCTGGAGATTCATGATGAATTCCACATTCTCCCTGGCCGTGAGCACCGGGATCAGGTTGTAGGACTGGAACACAAATCCGATGTTCCTCATCCTGAAATCGATCAGCCGGGAGGATTTGAGTTCGGCAAGGTTCGTGTGGTCCACAATGATCTCTCCCCGGGTAGGCATGTCCAGTCCCCCGATCATGTTGAGCAGGGTTGTTTTTCCCGAACCGGAAGGTCCCACAATGGCCGCAAATTCGCCTTTTTCAAATTCCAGGTTGACCCCGTTCACAGCATGGACCTGTACCTCGGAGCTGTTGTATAT
>DSDZ01000056.1 GCA_011048475.1 Bacteroides sp.
GCATACAGGGCTGCACCTGTGTTGAACCCGGCCGCAAATGACTCCCGGTTCAGATCTCCCGCCTTCCTGAACAGAACCTCAGCCTCATTGTAGTTCCCCTGTTCATAGGCATTCACACCCTTGCGGATCACTTTTCGCTCGTTCTGGCCACTGGCTGTTGAAACGGCCAGACAGATCATCATCCAGATAAATAAGTTTCTCATCCTTCCGTCCTGAATGGATTCATTTTCTGCAATACCGGATTCTTCCTTGTTCGGATTAAAACCTCCAGCAACAGCAAAATCAAAGCAAAACCTGCAAAATACTGGAATCTTTCCGCGTACTCGGAGAATACCTTCGTTTTCTGTTCTGTCTTCTGAAGCTGGTCAAGTTCATCAATCAGACTGTTGATCCTGTCCCCCGCGATATACGCCCCGTTCCCTGCCCTGGCAACCTCCAGGAGCAGCTGTTCGTTAAGTTTGCTCACCACCACCTGACCCTCACGGTCCCTCCGCTTCGCCGTGCTGCCCGGTCTCACCGGGATCGGCACCCCGTTCGGATCGCCGAGTCCCACCGTAAATACCCGGATTCCTTTCTCCGCTGCCCGGGCAGCCTCTCCCACCGCATCATCTTCATGGTTCTCCCCGTCGGTGATCACCACGATCCCCCGGCTGGCCGCTGATCCGCCTTCCCGGGATTCCTCTTCGGGTGATGAAAATGAACGGACAGCCAGTCCAATGGCCGAACCGATGGCGGTTCCCTGTTTGGAGACCATCTCGGGTCCGGCACCGGCGAGAAACATTTTCACGCTGGTGTAGTCGTCCGTGATGGGGATCTGGGTGTAGGCGTCCCCCGCGAAAACGATCAACCCGATCCTGTCATTGCTCATTTTGTCCACCATCCTCCGGATCATCTGCTTCGACCGTTCCAGCCTTGAAGGGGCCACATCCTCCGCCAACATGCTGTTAGATACATCCAGTGCGATGATGATCTCCCTCCCTTTCTGTTCCACCTCCTCCAGCTTCGATCCCAGCCGGGGACCCGCTGCTGCAATGATCAGCAGGGTGGTTCCCGCCAGAAGCAGGAAAAATTTCCAGTGGTGGGCAGCACCCGAGGCATCGGGCATCAAGTCACCCATCAGCCACCTGTCCCCTATCTTCTCCAGGGCACGCCTGCGGTGCCTGTTGTACACAATGTAACCCGCCAGCATCAAAAGCGCCGAAAACAAAAACCACAGGATCTCTTTATGCGCGAACTGTATCATCTTTCACGGTTGTCTCATTGCATATCATGGTATGGTCCTGAAAACGGTGTACCGCAGCAGGATCTCGCACAGCAGGAGCAGCAAGGCTGCAAGCAGGAAAGGGAAGTACTCCTCTTTCTTTCTGCTGAATTGTTTCACATCCAGCCTTGTCTTCTCCATCCGGTCGATCTGCTGGTAGATTTCCCTGAGTTTGTTATTATCCGTTGCCCTGAAATAATTTCCTCCGGTGGTCGCGGCGATCCTTTGCAAAACCTCCTCGTCAATTTCCACCGGCATGTTCCTGGTTAGGGTCCTTCCGAAAGCGTCCTGCACGGGAATGGGTGCATTGCCGTGTGACCCCACCCCGATGGTATACACCCGGATCCCGAAGCTGGCTGCGATCTCAGCAGCCGTGACCGGTCCCACATCCCCCCGGTTGTTCACCCCGTCCGTCAGCAGGATGATCACCTTACTCCTGGCTTTGCTGTCTTTGATCCGGTTCACGGCAGTGGCCAGTCCCATCCCGATGGCGGTCCCGTCTTCGATCACACCGAACTCGATCCCCTTCAGGAAGTTGATCACCACCGCCCGGTCGGTGGTCAGGGGACACTGCGTAAAGCTCTCGCCGGCAAATACCACCAGCCCGAACCTGTCGTCCTGCCTGGCATTCACGAACTCGATCCCCACACTTTTGGCCGCCTCCAGACGGTTGGGTCTGAAATCCATGGCCCTCATGCTGCCCGAAACGTCCATGCACATAATGATATCGATCCCTTCGGTGGTCACCTGTTCCCAACGGTTGGACGACTGGGGCCTTGCCAGTCCGATGGTGATCAGTGCCACCACCAGCAGGCGGAGGGCGAACAGGCTGTGGCGCAGCCAGACCCTGGCGGAACGGATGCGCTGATCAATGTTCTCAAATCCGGACAGCCTGAGTGCTGCAGTGCCTTTTTTCCCCTTCCACAGGTACCATGCGACCATGAGGGGAATCAGGATGAGTCCGTACAGGAAACCCGGGTATGCGAATTCTACATTACCCATCTCTCAGTCCCTCCTTTCCATGTACGTCGCTTTCCCCCGGCGGGATCTTTGCACCGGTACCACTTTCCCCATCCGGCTCGTCTGTCCCTTCCGGTTTTGGCTTTTCCATGTAAAAAAGCGGATACGTTTTCTGCACGAACAGGTATGCATTGTTCAGGTTTGTCTGGTTGTCCACCGGCAGCGGTTCCTCCTTGGCAAACTTCACCAGGTCGGCCACGTTCAGCAAATCTCCCAGCATTTCCTCCAGCAAACCATTTTCCGTGTTCGATCTGCAGAATGCCTGCAAGATCTCACCGGTGGTCCTTTCCATGGCCGGGATGCCGTACTGTCTTTCGATGTATGTCCTGGTGATCTCCGTAAGCCTTGTGTAGAATGCTTTCACATGCCCCCGCTCCCAGAGTTTTTCCTCTTTCAGTCTGTCCAGTTCCCTAAAAGCGATCACATGGGGCGGATCGCGGGGTTTCAGGGAGAAAATTTCCGGATCCCTCCGGCGGCGGCGGATATTACGAAAGGCAACGACTGCTGCTGAAACCACCAGGAGTGCCCCCATCCCCAGACCGATCCACGGCAGGGCTTCCCTGAAAGTCAGGGGGGTGTTGATGGGTGGTTTGATGGGTTTGATGGCCTGCGTGGTATCCACCACCGGTTCGTAAACGCTAACAACCAGCGGCATGCTCAGCGCGGTATCTGTCTTTCCCCTGTAAGAATACACCACGCGTTGCGCGGGAAGGACCTGCATGCCTTCCTGGAAGCTGGTGATGAGATAGCTGTGCTCAACCCTCCGGGTCCTGTCCGCCAGGGTTGTATCGGCCGACACCGGATACAGGACCTCCAGGTTCCTGCTCAATGTGTCGGTAATGGCAGGCAGGCTGAAACCCACCTGGGCGTCTGCCTCCACTCTTAGGGTGAACAGAAGCTGGTCGCCGATCATCATGGAATCGGCATTCAGCTCCGAAGTGACCGAGATGAGTTGTGCCTGTAGCCTTGAAACCGGCTGAAAACCAGCCAGCAAGGTAAAGATGAGTATGTACGGACCCGGCAGTCTCATCGTCTTATCTTCTCTTGAACAATTGCATGAGGGGTTTCACGTAATCCTCTCCTGTCGGGAGGGAAACACTGTCCACCCCGGCACGGGAGAAGATCTCCTTCATCATCTCCACGTGGCTCTCCCATTTCATGGCATAACTCTCCCGCACTTTCTGCCTGGACGTATCGATCCATTGTTCCAGCCCCGTTTCGGCATTCATCACTCGGAGCAGGCCCACAGGAGGAAGTGAAGCTTCCCTCCGGTCATACACGTGGAGCGCCACCACATCGTGCTTGTTGTTGGCAACCTGAAGGGAGCGTGCATAGCCTTTGTCCTTGAAATCCGAAATCAGGAATGCGGTGCACCTTTTCTTGATGGCATTGGTGAGAAACCGAAGGCTTTCCGAGATATCCGTCCCTTTGCTTTCGGGCCGGAACTCCAGCAATTCCCTGATGATCCTGAGAATGTGCTTCCGTCCCTTTTGGGGGGGGATGAACTTCTCTACCCGGTCGCTGAACAGGATCACCCCGATCTTATCGTTGTTCTCAATGGCTGAAAAGGACAGCACGGCTGCGATCTCCGTGATCAGGTCCCGCTTGAGGTGTACCCGGGTGCCAAACTCTCCGGAAGCACTTACATCGATCACCAGCATCACGGTGAGTTCCCGCTCCTCCTCGAAAATTTTCACATAGGGATGGTTGAAGCGGGCCGTGACATTCCAGTCGATATTCCGGATATCATCCCCGTACTGGTACTCCCTTACCTCCGAGAAAGTCATCCCCCTGCCCCTGAAAGCACTGTGGTACTCCCCGGCAAAGATCTGCCGGGTGAGTCCCCGGGTCTTGATCTCGATCTTCCTTACCTTTTTTAAAAGTTCCTTTGTTTCCACAGTATCTCCTGACAGAATGCTTTCAGTTTGCGGATTTTCTCTTTCTTTCGCGGATGACGAAATACCATTCCTCCCTGGTCAGGCTCACGTTCAGGGTATCGGTCCCTCGAAGGTATTCCCATTCCCTGTCGCCTGTCCTTCTGTATTTGCTGTCCAGCTCATCGAGCATCTCGTCATATTCCGAGTAGTCGCAGACAAGCTTTGTCCCGGTACAGAGATCCTCATCGGAGAAATATGCGATCCATGTCTTCGTCTGTTTTCCATTCACATATTTCAGATAGTTGAAACGCTGCTTCATCACCGACTGGTCCTTCCGGAAGTCCGTGTACTCTTTTTTGATAAGCTCTGTCACCTGCTCCTTGGGCATTCCGATCAGGGACTGCGCCCGCACAGGGCTGCACAGCAACAGGTTCAATGCCATTATGACCAGAAATATTCTCATTTTTTCTCAGGGAACCTCCACGTTGTTCAGGATCTCTGAAATGATTTGCTCCGGAGTGATGTTTTCCGCTTCGGCTTCGTAGGTCAGCCCGATGCGGTGCCTCATCACATCATGGCAGACCACCCGCACATCCTCCGGCACCACGTAACCCCGCCGCTTAATAAAAGCATACGCCTTGGCCGCCTTGGCCAGGTTGATGCTCGCACGCGGCGATCCCCCGTAGTGGATCAAGGGCACAAACTGTGCCAATCCGGCTTTCTCCGGATCCCGGGTGGCAAATACGATGTCCAGGATATAATTTTCGATCTTCTCGTCCAGATATACATCCTTCACCACCTCCCTTGCCTGCAGGATATCGGACGGTTTCAGGATCCTGCCGGCGGACGGGAAGACCTTCAGCAAGTTCTCCCGCATGATCAGCTTTTCCTCCTCCCTGGAAGGATAGTTGACCACCACCTTCAGCATGAAACGGTCCACCTGCGCCTCGGGCAGCGGGTAGGTGCCTTCCTGTTCAAGGGGATTCTGGGTGGCGAGGACAAGGAAAGGCCGTTGCAGGGGATAGGTGGTTACGCCGATGGTAACCTGCTTCTCCTGCATGGCTTCCAGCAGGGCACTCTGGACCTTGGCGGGAGAGCGGTTGATCTCATCGGCCAGGATCAGATGGGCAAAGATGGGACCCTTTTTCACGATGAACTCCTCCTTCTTCTGGCTGTAAATCATGGTCCCAACCAGATCTGCCGGCAACAGGTCCGGCGTGAACTGGATCCTGCTGAAACTGGCATCGATGGTCTGTGCCAGCGTGGTAATGGCCAGGGTTTTTGCCAGACCCGGCACCCCTTCCAGCAAGATGTGTCCGTCCGACAGCAGTCCGATCAGCAACCGTTCAACCAGATTCTTCTGTCCCACGATGACCTTCTGGATCTCCATGGTGATCAGGTCTACGAACTCACTTTCCTTTTTGATCCGCTCGTTGAGTTCCCGGATGTTTACATCTGTGGTCATTCCATCCTGCGTCATGTATCTTTTCTTTTTAATTAATAATCATTCTGTTATAATCCGCAAAACGGGATTGGTCCACAAAAATAGCAGTGAAAAGGCCAATTGAAAGCAATGGGTGGTTAAAAAATGTTAATTAAAAGGTAATTTTGCACCTGCTGTATTGTCGCATGTATCGTTATTTCATGCATATGGCCTATGACGGGACCGCCTACCGGGGATGGCAAACCCAGCCCGGGGGGAAAACCGTGCAGCAAGCCGTGGAACATGCCCTGTCTGCCCTGATCGGAGAGGATATCTCCGTCACGGGGGCTGGCCGGACCGACACCGGGGTGCATGCATCCTTTTTCGTGGCCCATTTCGATACCGGGATCGCACTGGAAGACCAGATGGAGCATCTTGTATTCAGGCTCAACCGTTTCCTTCCCGAAGACATCGTCGTCTACCGGCTGCACCAGGTTCCCGGCGACATGCATGCCCGGTTCTCTGCTACTTCCCGAACATACCACTACCATATATCAACCGTCAAACCCCTATATACCAGAAATTACACACATTATGTCTACGGACCGTTGAATGTGGAGGAGATTGCCAGGTGCTGCGAGATCATCATGGAAACGACCGATTTTACAAGCTTCAGCAAGCTGCATACGGATGTGAAGAACAACCACTGCAGAATCATGGAGGCTGCATGGAAAAAGGTGGACAACGGTTATTTGTTCGAGATAAGGGCGGACCGCTTCCTCCGGAACATGGTCCGTTCGATCGTGGGAACCCTGCTTGACGTGGGTCAGGGAAAAATCGACAGGGAGGATTTCAGGCAGATCGTCAACGCAAAGGACCGGTCCGCCGCGGGTATGTCAGCCCCCGCAAAGGGACTTTTCCTGGTGGATGTCACTTACAGAACACAACAGGATTGAAGCCGCGAAGGATCTTTCAGGAATGATCCCAGGCCAGGTATGCCCGGAAAATCTCCCGGTCATCTCCGGTCCGCCGCCCCAGAAAACAGAAATCCCCTGCCCCTTTTTCCGAGACCACAAGGGTGATCTCCTCCCCGAAATGTGATTCATGCATGAAATTAATCTCGAATAGCCCGATGTGCCTGTCCAGCGCCGGCTGGCCGGCCGCATCGATGCACCATTCCATGTATTTTACATTATTCACATGTCCCACCACATCCAGGTCGGAATAGACGATCCTGTGAAGGCCAACGGAGACCATATCAGGCGGAAGATATATCTTTTGCAGCTTTTCCTCGAACGGTCTGTCCTGTCCCTCGCGATACTTTTCCAGCGCTTCCGAGGGCCTGACAGGTCTGCGGGTCCTCCCGTCCACCACCAGCCAGGAGGTGGTGGCCAATCCGAGCACTTCCTGTTTATCCGATGTAATCCTGAAATCCCTCATCGCGAAAAGACCATCCAGTCCGCAAGGCCAGGTTTCCACCAGGATCTCCTCGTCCCACGCAGGGTATCGCAGGATCCGTATCTTCATCCTGGAGAGCATCCAGAAAGTCTGCATCTTCAACAGGTCATGGTACCCGAAACCCAGCCTGCTCGCATGCTGGTAAGCCGTCTCCTGAAAAAACGCCGCAAGAGATGTGAGTCTTGCCTCGCCCCGTGGATCCAGGTCAAATGAAGAAACTGTAAAACGCCTGGCGAGGGATTCCTTCATGGTTTAATCCGATTCTTCCGGCACCGCGCGAACCCTGTTCCAGATCTCCCACGAGGCTTCTGCCTGAAAAACAAGCATGTCGTATCCATTCAGAATGGTTGCTCCCCGTTCTTCTCCCCGCTGCAGAAACCTGGTTTTCGCCGGGTTATACACAAGGTCGAACAAGAGATGGTCGGGGGTAACTCCTTCGAAAGGGATCTGTGGGCAGGAATCCACATCGGGGTACATCCCCAGCGGGGTGGTGTTGATCACGAGGAGATGCCTCCTTATCAGGCCGGCATCCAGGTCACCGTAACGGATCCGGTCGTTTCCCCCTGATCTGCTCACCCGCATGAATTCGATCCCCAGCTTTTCCAGAACGTAGGCCACTGCACTGGAAGCCCCTCCCGTTCCCAGGACCAGGGCACCGGAATGCCGGTCCTGCAGATGTTCGCGGAGCGACCGTTCAAAACCGATCACGTCCGTGTTGTGTCCCAGCAATGTCAGCCTTCCTTCCCTTTTGCAAAAACAGATGGTATTCACAGCCCGGATCTTTCTTGCCGTTTCACTCAGTCCATCCAGGTAAGGGATGATCTTTCCCTTATAAGGTACGGTCACATTTAACCCTTTCAGGGACGGTTCCGATTTTACAAGGGATGTAAACCCGGAAATATCCTTCATCGGATAATTCCTGTAAACAGCATCGATCTTCTCTTCTTCGAACTTTTTCGAAAAATAGGCAACTGAGAAACTATGTTCAAGCGGATACCCGATCAGTCCGAACAATTTTGTATCCATCCGTTCACTGATCATGCTCCCGTTGCTTTAACATTTTCCTCCTTTTTCTCCTTGCTTCCCGGGAGGACAAGCTCGATGGCCAGGATGATCCCGATTCCGACGGCCGCCATCAAAAGCGCCATCCAGAACCGGTCGCCCTGATCCCCGACAACCGGCAGGATGTTTTTTTCCAAAAGCGGCCTGACTTCTCCCTCCACAAGGATCGTCTCCACCGTCTTTTTCCACGGCCAGATCTTGTTCAGTGATCCGATCATAAACCCGACCAGCACGGCAACGGTCACATCATGATGTTTCTTCAGAAGCCATGAAAGCAGGTTCGCGAAACTGATGATCCCGATCACAGCCCCCGTTCCCAGCAAAATCAGGTCCATTACAACAGGTTCATTTACCGCGTGAAGGGCAAACGCATACTTGCCCAGCAGCAGCAAGATGAAACTTCCGGATATTCCTGGAAGGATCATGGCACAGCTTGCCAGTGCACCTGAAAGGAGCACGAACCAGAAGGCATCCGTGGTCGTGGCCGGCGTCACACTTGTGATGTAAAACGCCAGGCCTGTTCCCCCGACCAGGGCCACCACTTTAGTAAAGGACCATTTTTTTACCTTCTTGTAGACAATGTAAGTGGAGGCAAGGATCAGGCCGAAAAAGAATGACCAGATGAGTACAGGCTGATATTCAAGCAGGTATTCAAGGACCCTGGCCAGGGAAAGGACCGAGATGAAGATCCCCACGAAGACCGCAAGCAGGAAGTTGCCGTTGATGTGTTTCCATAATGCCGCCCATTTCCCGGTCAGGAACAGCTTCAGAGCCTTTGCGTTGATGCTTTTGATGGAGTTGACCAGTTCCTCATAAATCCCCGTGATGAAGGCTATGGTCCCCCCGGAAACACCCGGCACCACATCGGCTGCCCCCATGCCCATTCCCCTTAGCACCAGGAGCAGGTATGTCCGCATGGAATTTTTCACAGTTTCCTGTCGTGATATTTCTCCGGCAGAAAGTCAAAGAAGGTGTCCCCGCGCATTCCCAGGCGCAGTGCCTCCAGTGCCACCACCTCAGCCGGTGCAATGTTCCCCAGGTTTACATTGGCCCCGATGAGTTTGATGAACATGGCCTGCTGGGCTTTGTTTGGCGCTTCCCAGAGCACATCATCCACCGAGATCTCCGTCATGATGGCATCGATCAACTCCCGGTTTGCTGAACCATCCGACTGATAGATCCCGATGGTCCCGCTTTCCCGGGCCTCTGCAATGACCTTCCAGGCTCCTGTTTCCAGCTCGGTTTTCATGTTCTTGACCCACACCTCATTGGGGAGGTCGGCTCCTTTCACCTTGCTGCCTACTTCTGAAAGAACCCGGAAATCCTTTGCCAGATCCTTTATACAATCCAGTTTCTCTGTATGCTCCATACGGATGGAACCGTCCGAGACTTCCACCGTATCCAGTTGGCAGGAAGCGATAAACTTTTTGTAATCATCATACCGGCCCCTGACAAAGAACATCTCAAAAAGGGTTCCCCCAAAATATGGTTTCAGTCCGGCCGACCGGTACAAAGCCACCTTATCCTTCAGCTTCTGTGTGATCAGGGCGGTCCCGAAACCCAGCTTTACCAGGTCGGTAAAAGGTGCACTTGACTCGATAAAGTGCTCGGCCTCTTTCAGGCTCAGTCCCTTGTCCATCACCATGGTGATTCCGGAAGAACGTTCCCCCGAAGCTCTTTCAGGGATATGATTCAATTGAAAATTCATAGCAATGTATCGTTTGATCGTTTATTATCCTGCCCGAGCTTATGATCTGCTTTTTCGGATGATCTGCCTCACATTCTTGTCCCACGTGCCTTCAGGAAAGTACTTTATGAATTCTGAAAGCAGGTTTTTGTCCATGGCAAGGGATTCTTTCAGGAATTTGTTTGCCATTTCCCTGTTGCCCTGCTTCAGGTGACAGATCGCTATTCTCATGTGGATCTCCCCGGCCCTGTGATGATGGGTAAACGCTTCCCCCAGAAAGTGAAGGGCGTTCTCATACAAACCTACCTTCATCAGGATCCCTGTCAGGGCAATCCATCCATCCAGGTCATCTGCATCCGCCCTGGTCACATAGCCGTAGCATTTTACCGCTTCCTCCGTCAATCCGGCATCTTCATTGGCATACCCCAGGTTTATCCAGTAATCCAGATTGCTGTTGTCGAATTCAATCGCCTTCAGGATGTAAGCGATGGCTTCCTGGAATTTTCCCATGCGGTGATAGATCATTCCGGCCCCGAACCAGCCTTCCGGATCGGTATTGTCTATCTCGATGACCTTTCGAAAAGACTTCAGGGCTTCGTCGAGCCTATCAAGCTGTTCATAACAGTCGCCCAGGTAACAATAGGCCTGGGTGTTCTCCGGCTCGATCTCCAGAAATTCTCTGTATGCTTTAATGGCAAGATCGTGGTTTTCGGCACTCACCCAGACACTGGCCTTGTTGAAATACGCCGATGCGTAGTCGGGGTTGATGGCAATGGAATAATCATATGCCTCCACGGCCTTTTCGTACTGTTCCATCTTGTGGTATACGATCCCCATGTTATACCACACACTGTCAGAATAGGGATCGATGTCTAGATAATACTTGTAATATTTCAGGCTCTCAGCATACCTGTGAAGCCTTTCATAGAAATAGCCCAGATCGTACAGGACCGATGTATTGTCGGGTTGTTGCTGGTGCGCCTGGAGCAGGTACTTGATGGCAAGTTCGAAGTGCCGTACATTTTCGAAGGCAATGGATATATTGACCAGCGCATCGAAGGTGTCCTCCGTGGAGATCCTGAGTGCCGTGTCGAACTGGTGCTCGGCCTCCTTCAGCCGACCCAGCTGACATAGTGCAGTACCCTTCAGGAAATAGCGTTCCGGGTTGCTCTCTTCCCAGGCCGGAATTTCCTCAAGGAGAGCCAGTGCTTTTTTTGGTTGCCCCTGTTCAATGTGAATGTGGATGAATTTATACTTGATTTCCACCGAAGCAGGATGCTGCCGGCTGCCCAAAACTGCTGCTTCCCGGGCCTCATCAAACTTGAAACCCTCCAGGTAGTATTCGATGATCTGTTCGAACTCTTCCACGTCGAAAAAAATCGACTGGACCCCCCTTCTCATGTCCTCATATTTCCTCAGCAGCACCTGGAACTCATTGTCCTCATAAATATGTTCCCTGTTTTCGCTCATTTACATGCTAAATCTAAAGCCGTAAAGATAATTGATATTTGTAAGATACAATAAATCCTTGTCCCGGCTCAGGCTCTGTGCTGAATAAGATTTTAACCATTTATCAAGCATACTGCCTTGTAAAATCCAGTCAAAGTCAAAAATTCTTTTCAGCAATTAATATTACTCATTGGGATGTCGATGAATCAATTAATGGCACATTAAACTATACAGGATAAGAATCAGGTGATGAATCAGACCAGTCGTAACACAAATCCCGGAATTGTGATCAGGTTGGTCCCGGGATACCTGAATGGAAAACAGGTTGTCAATATAATTTTTCCATACAATCAGAAAATTATACGGGTTATTCAATCCATGCCCGGCAGGAAATGGAACCAGGAATCGAAAAAGTGGTATTTCTTTCGGGATGAGTTCAGACTGCCGCTATTTTTATCCAGGCTGGAACCTCACGCCAGCATTGACCTGGGAGCTCTTAACTCTTCCGGTGACAAGGCCCGGGGCCGTGAGGGTAATCGCAGATATGACCTTCCGGACGGTTATTTGGAAAAACTTGTCATTAAACGATACAGCCCCAATACCATCAAAATTTACACTCACTACATGCGAGATTTTATCTCTGAATTTGAAGGAACCAACCTCAGGGACATCAGCATGGAGCAGATCAATGACTACATCCTGAAACTCATCCACACCAGGCATATTTCCCGCTCGCAACAAAACCAGCGAATCAACGCCATAAAGTTCTACTACGAAAAGGTACTTGGAATGGACAGGCAACTCTATCATATGGAAAGGCCAAAAAAAACCAGGAGCCTTCCAAAAGTACTCTCCAGAGAAGAGATATGCGCGATTTTATCGGTGCTTATAAATTTGAAGCACAGGTGCATCGTTGCTACAATCTATTCCTCCGGACTCCGCAGGTCCGAGCTTATCAACCTCAGAAAAGAAGATGTGGATTTCGAACGTCAAATGATATACGTCAGGGGCGGCAAGGGCAAAAAGGACAGGACAACCATGCTTTCCGAAACCCTCGCGATTGATCTGAAAACCTATCTCTTCCGCTACAGGCCCAACTATTGGTTATATGAAGGCATGAACCGGAAACAATACAGCGCTGCATCCATTGCCAGTATCATTGATCGTGCGGCGAAAAACGCCGGAATTGAGAAAAAAGTGACACCACACATGCTCAGGCATTCCTTTGCCACCCACCTGCTCGAACAGGGAGTGGACCTCCGGTACATTCAAACAATCCTCGGTCATGGCTCCAGCAAAACCACCGAGATATACACCCACGTGAGTACCCGCTCGCTTGCAAATATTAAAAGCCCACTTGACTCAATTCTATAAGCTATTTACCGATTTATTAGTAACTTGTACCATCTTGCGATACATGAATTATAAACTCAATATAAACTTGTTCATACGTTGGGTGCAATAGCGTTTAGTGTTCATTATTATATTAAACCTTAATAAATACTTTCTATCATGAAAAAGATAAAATTGTTCACTACTTTGAGTTTGTTTCTGCTAATCATAATGGGTTGTAAGCAGACTGTTACAGACATTACTTCTGAGAAGAGAGCAGTTGAAGCAGTAATTGACAATTACGCCAGAAGCTGGATTACCGAAGACATTGAACTTTATAGTTCAACCATGATGCATGATGAATCACTGATACATGTTGGTGGTTCTCAGGCATTAAATTGGATAGAGGGCTGGACTGAACTGGAGGAGATTATTATCAAACAAAATCAGTCTTTTAATAATACTGATATTGATGAGACAAAAGCATGGATCAATTTTTCACAATCCGGTAAAATCGCATGGGCTGTTACTTTATGGGATCTGACTACTACATTAAATGACGGAACACAATGCCTAATTCCATTGCGTTGCACCTGGATTCTCGAAAAAAAGGATGAGTCATGGATAATTGTACATTTTCATAAATCTATAGGTATAAAGACTGTTAGGGATTATGCTATTGAGAAATAAGACAGAATTCCGTTTGGTGAATCTTTGAATTCAGATACCTCGCTACAGCACCCAACATGTTGTAAAATTTATACCTGCCTTATACCAAATTTTTGATTCATAACACCAAATTAAATTGAACCAAAAACCCGAAATAAATACTCCGAATCCCGATACAAATCTTACAACCAACCGTTGAGTGTCATAATAACTAAAAACTAATTATCATGAAAAAACTATTTGTTTTATTACCTTTTATCGTATTTGCTGCGATAAGTTGCCAAAATAAGCAATTAATGACTGAACTTGATGAGCTGAAAGCCAAAGCTGATCTTGAAAAACAGAATGTTGCTCTTGTTGAGAAATACATAGAAGCATGGAATACTAAAGATCTTCAGCTAATTTATGAATTGCTCGATCCTCAGTATAAATTACATTTGCCATCAATTAATCCAACTACTATGTCAAACGAGCAATTTAAGGCATGGTATGAAAGTATTTATCAAGCCTTTCCTGATGTTCATTATGATATTAAGGAAATATTTGCTGATGGTGATAAGGTTTGTGTACAGTGGGTTTTTACTGGAACTCATGAAGGGGATTTTCAAGGCATTCCTGCCACTGGAAGCAAGATTGAAGTCAGTGCAATTGAGATATGTATGATTAAAGATGGAAAAATTATTGAAGAAAAAGCTGAAACTGATAGCCAGGGATGGATTCAGCAGCTTGGCCTGCAGCCTTAATTGAAAAAATAAACTCTGGAACCTCAGTAATACGCCACACAACATTGTATATATGCCATTAAAACGGCATATATAC
>DSDZ01000200.1 GCA_011048475.1 Bacteroides sp.
GGCTCGGGGAAGACCACCCTGCTGGAACAAACCATCGCGCGGCTGAAGGACCGGAAACCTTTCTGTATCATAGAAGGGGACCAGCAATCGATGCTGGATGCCGAGCGGATTGACAAAACGGGAGTCCCTGTGATTCAGGTGAACACGGGCAGCGCCTGCCACCTGGATGCGCTGATGATCCGTGAGGCGGTGAAAAAACTCGATATCCGGGAGGAAGCATTCCTGATGATCGAGAATGTGGGAAACCTGATCTGTCCCTCGCTGTTTGACCTGGGGGAGCATTACCGGGTGGTCATCGTGAGCGTGACAGAGGGGGATGACAAGCCCCTGAAATACCCCGGTATGTTCAGGACCTCGCACATCTGCATCATCAACAAGGTCGACCTGCTGCCACACCTGGACTCTGACCCGGAACGGATCAGGGAACATGCACTGCAGGTAAATCCCGATCTGAGATTCTTCGTGCTTTCGGCCCGTACCGGAGAAGGAATGGAGGGATGGACCGAATGGCTGGAGGGACTTTGATCCCGGAATGATCCTTCAGGATCGATCCTTCAGCGCTTTGATCTCTTTCCAATTCACTGTGTGAATTCCATCAGTTCCACAGGGGCACCATCATATTCGATCATGGCTGTTCTGATCCCTTCGGAAGGTTCACCCGGTTCCCCGATGACCGTGAATTTCCGTTTCGTTAGTTCCTCCTCCAGATCCTCCACCACAAAAGCCAGGTGGGGAACTTCCCGGATCAGCGGATGCACCGGGGAATCCTTTTCAAAACGCATCCACTCGATCCCGAATGGGCTGCTTTCAAAACCCGATACGAAGAATTTATACCGGGGCAGGTACCTTTCACCAGGCATCACCCGATCGGTGGGAACGCCCAGATGATGAAATTTCCATCCCCATTCCCTGGTGGCGGGGGGCAGTTCGGTATCTGATCTGATGTTCATGCGGGTTCAAATAAAAAACGCGGTGAACCAGTAGCAGGCCAACCGCGCGGACTCTCCTGTGGGATGTACTGGAATCGAACCAGTGACCTCATGCCTGTCAAGCATGCGCTCTGAACCAACTGAGCTAACACCCCGGTCTCCCCTCGGGCAGACAAAGGTAATAATTAGAAGGATATTGCACAAAAGATTTGAAGGTCCTGATCCCCTCTTTCGGCTTTCAGGGACAGTGAAGCCAATGAAAGCACTGGGATAGCAGGACCTTCAGGATGTTCCGGGATCCTTATGGAAGGGGGGTCCCGGCGTGGTAAACCAGCCCTGAAAGTGCCACGGTATATTCTCCCGGCCTTTCCGAATAAGATACCCTGTATTTTGTGGCGTACCAACCATCCCGCTGGTATGCCGCGGGTTGCCTGAGGATTATTTCTTCATTTGGCCGGGTCAGGAGATAATCCCTGGTGACCATGGGCTCCCAGAAGATGAATTCCCCGTCGTAGGAACCCCAGATAAATGTCCTGGTAAAGATTCCCCCGGTGAATTCAGGGGCAAGCAGATCGATCCAGTGTGCTCCCATCTGCGGGATTCCGCCCGGGGTTTTCAGATAGGACGGGGGCACGAACAGGGGAGCCGGTTCGATGTCAAACGCCGGGTCACCCGGACCGATCGCCATGCGGTCCTCTTTGGAAATGATGTAGAAATGGATATCGAAATGGGGCAGGTCATAGGTTCCGGGAGGTTCATGACCCGCGGGGTTCCAGTCCACCGTAGCATGGGTGTAGAAGTCACTGTCGGCCTGATGCGGCAGATCCAGTTCAAATTCTGCCATGTGCCCGGGAAGATTTAAAAGTGCTTTTTCCGAAAGGGTGACACCTACCTCGAGCGGGGTCCCGTCTTTTTCCTGCATGATCCAGGCCCTGGCCACCCCGTTCCCAACCGGTTGGGCCGGTCCGTAAAACGTTTGAGAGGTCTTGCTCTTCAGCGCGGCAGCATCCGCTTCAGTCAGATCGGTCAGTATTTCTTCCACGACCGCTTCAGGATCACATGCCTGCAGAGCGATGACCGCAGCTCCCATCCCCAGAAGCTGCGCAAATCTAAGCTTTTGTTCCATTGTATGATTACATTTAAGTTTAACCAGAACAAAATAAGATATAAGGATCCCGTAATCCTATTAATTTAAGATTTTTATGATATGGGATAAATACTTAGGGATTTAAGGACTGTTTGAACGGAAGCCTGCCAAATATTTAGAGGGCCATGGCACTCTCCCTGTCATTGTTGCCCGTCCACTTTTTAACGAGATTCCGGTTTACCATGAACGAAACAGCGATGTACCAGATGCGGCTGCGGTCAAACCGGCTGTAATCAACCGCTTCCCCGAAATCGGTCCCCCTGAAATCCGGATTCAGAAAATCATCCAGGTAGTATTTGAATTTCAGGTTGAATCCCGCGGGAAACTGGATCCCTGCGAAGACCGAGGGGATCCAGGAATTGACCCGGTCACCGGTCCACTCCCTGAGCTTGTGTTTTTCCCCGTCGATGAACAGCTTCTGTTTGTAATGGAACATCCATTCGTATTCATAACCCCCGTACAGAAAGAAATGGTCTTTAAAGGATCCCAGCTTCAGCGCAATCGGGAAACCGAGCGAATAGCTCCGCCGTTTGATCTTGACGTTCTTGTTGTAATCCGGGTGGTTCCTGTCAATGTTCAAAAATCCGATATGCTGGTACAGATCCTCGTTGATCAGTCCGATGTTCCTGAGACCGAAACCGGTATAAAATCCAATGTTGCTGGTCAGATCCAGGTTCACATGGTGCTGGGAATGGAGGAACATGGTGAACCGTAGTTTGGTGTTGACGCTGTGCAGGTCGTACCTCACATCGGCACCCGAAAAAATGGTTTCGGCACCGCTGGAATGATAGATTCTTTTTTCCTGGGCTTTAAGAGAGATGGCGGTCACAAATAATATTGCGGATAACAGGAATTTCATTTTCATCTTTTTTTTCGTGTTTTGTTGGTATGTTCATGTGACATGACCGGTCACGGATTTGTTTTCAGCCTCGCCGGGTTTACCTCATCAAGTTGCTCAAGATTTTCCTGCAGAATCCCTTCAAACCGCTCCATGAGCAGGGTCACCAGCGGATGAGCGGCAGTGAAGGCAAAACCATCCAGTTGCCTTACCGGAAGCACTTTGGGCGAGGTGCCCGACAAGAAGCAGGCGGTCATTCCGGGAAGTTCATCCAGCGACACCAGCCTTTCCGCCACACGGATCTTTTCCTTCTCACAGATCCGCAGCACATATTTTCTGGTGATGCCCGGCAGAACCCCGGTCGCGGGCGCGGTTACCAGCCGGTTGTCGAGGTCAATGAAAAAGATATTTGACCGGCTCCCTTCCGTGACCTGCCTTTTCCGGTTCAGCAAAACCGCTTCATAGATATTGTGTTCCCGGATAAAACGACCCACCGCCATTCGGAATGCATCATCCCACTTTTTGATGCCGGGATTGGGACGCACGTGGGGGTAGGTAAGCAGTCTCACCCCTTCGGCATACATGGTCGGATCGGGATAGGAGAAGGAGATGAAATAGCACAGGATTTCCGGTTTCTCTCCGGCTTTGGCCCGGACACAGATCCGGATGTTCCCGTCTGAAAAATCATTGTACCGGAGCAGCAGCTTCAGGTACTGCCGCAGGATTTGGTCACCCGGATATTCCATTCCCGAACCTGAAAGGGATCGGCTCAGCCGGTCCAGGTGATCCTGGAGAAAAAGCAGCTTGCCTCCGATCAGGCGGACCACTTCATAATAGGTTTCGGCGGACATGTCGGGATGAAAATCCCCCACGTCCGCCGTTTCTCCGTTAATGATGATTTTCTTTCCCAGTACCTTCAGTATGCTCATTCAACCCTGATGGATGCAGCCGGATTCATTCTTGAGGCTTTCATCGCCTGCCAGGTCACTGTGATCACGGCCACGGTTAACGACAGCAGCAAAGATACAACAAAGGTCCAGAAAGGAAATTCGATCCTGTATGTGAAATTCTGAAGCCAGTCCCTGAGCACAAAGTATGCAACCGGCCAGGCAACCAGGTTGGCAATGACCACCCACTTGGAGAATTGGTACAGGAACAGTGTCAGGATCTGGTTCTGGGAGGCACCCATCACCCTTCTGATCCCTGTCTCCCGGGTCCTTTTCGCGGTCATGAAAGCCGACAGCCCCAGCAATCCGAGCGATGCGATGAAAATGATCAGCACCGTGAAGGAGATCACCAGTGCGAAAATGATCTTTTCCTCCTTGTACTGGGCATTCAGTTCATCGGCCAGGTAACTGTACTGGATCGGGTATGCAGGATTGAATTTGTTCCGCTGTTCTTCGACCCAGCTGAGTACCTCCTGCATGTGACCTTCCTGCACGCGTACCGAAAGGGTACGCATGAACTGTACATTGTCCCTGCAGATGAGCACGAGCGATTGCACTGGATTGTGAAGCGATCCGTAGTTAAAGTCCTTTACCACCCCGATGATCTCCCCGACGGGAATGTCGGCACCCAGGATGTTCACCCCTATGATGAACTGCTTGCCGAGAGCACTGTCACCCCACTGCATTTCTCTTGCCAGCGCCTCATTCACCACTACGGAGTTGGTCATGTCTGATCCGAAATTGCGGTCGTAGAACCTCCCCTTCACCAGGGTCAGCCCCATGACATCCGCATATTCGTGATTGACCACGCAACTGTTGAATGCTTTCTCCTGCAACTGTCCCTGATGGTCTTCGGCGGTCATCACCTGCTTCCCGTAAAACCTGCCCGGAGCAGTGGTGGACAGCGCCGTTCCTTCCACGGCCGGATGTCTTTCGATCTCCTCCATAAAGGCCTTCACGTTGTTGATGACGGCCGTGTCGTTCAGAGAGAGCATCAGGATCCGGTCCCTGTCAAATCCCAGGTTTTTATGCTGGATGAACCTCAGCTGGAGGGCCACGATGATCGAACCGATGATCATGACCGATGAGATCAGGAACTGGGCGATCACCAGACCTTTGCGAAGCCACCCCCGTTCATTTGCATTGAATCCGTTTCCCTTGAGGATCTTGACCGGGTTGAATGAAGCCAGGTATGCCGAAGGGTAAATCCCCGACAACAGTCCCGTCAGGATGGAGATCCCGAGGATAAAGAGAAGGATGGCAGGTTTGAGAATGACGTGCCAGTCAAATTGCTTTGAAGCCAGGTCGTTGAACAGGGGCAGGACCAGCAGTGTCAGAAAGGCGGAGAGGACACCGGCAAAAAGTGCCGTGATCACAGATTCACCCAGAAATTGCCTGCGCAGGACCTTCTTATCCGCGCCGCCCACTTTCCTGATCCCGATCTCCTTCGCCCGGTTGGCAGCCCTGGCGGTGGTCAGGTTGGTGTAGTTGATGCTGGCGATCAATATGAGCAACACCCCGATAATGCCCATGATGAGGACATAGTTCATGTTCCCTTTGGGAAGGTCCCATGTAAGTTCATCTTTCTGGAAATGAACATCTGACAGGGGAGTGATCCGAAGGTCGAACGATGCATTGATCTGCTCACCCAGCTCGGCCATGTACTTGTCATAGAATGCAGGGAATTTGGCCAGGATCATTTCCGGTGTGGTGTTTTCCGCCAGCAGCACAAAAGCATAGGTGTTCACATTCCAGAAGGAACCGGCACTGCGGTCATTGAACCGTTCGCTGCCAACCCGTTCTTCGATGGTCGTTGCGGAAAGCAGTCCGTTGAACCTCAAATGGGTGTTCTGTGGAAGATCCCTGAAGACACCCGTGATGGTATAATTGGACCCGTCCAGTGCTTTCATGCTTTTCCCGACAACATCCCAGGTTCCGAAATATTTCACGGCCAGCGACTCGCTCATGACCATTGTGAACGGTTCGGTGAGTGCTGAAGAGGGGTCCCCGGTAATGAAAGGGATCGTGAACACTTTGAACACGGTAGAGTCCGCCCACATGACACTGTCCTCCTTGAAGGTGTCCTCGCCGTGCTCGAAGTAGAGATCCCGCTGGGGGAGGATTCTTGCAGAAGCTTCAATTTCAGGGTATTCGTCCTCAAGGGTGGGAGCCAGCGGGATCTGAACAATGGCGGTCAGGTCCTGTTTCTCGTTGATGAAAAAATCCCCTTCCAGCCTGTAGATCCTTTTGAAATTTTCATTGTTGGTATCATAGGTGACCTGATCCCTGATATAGATAAAAATCAGAATGGAAGCGGTAATCCCCACGGCAAGGCCAAGCAGGTTCAGTATAAAAAAGAATTTATCCCTGACCGCATAACGGGCCATTGACAGGAAATAGTTTTTAAACAAAGACATGGATGTCGGGTTTTTATCCTGATGCAAATGATATTGTGCCAGCATCTTTCTATCAATCCTGGTGCCAAAGAGTTCAAAATGCAAGAAATCAAGCCTGTAAATATTTTCGTAATTCATTGGAAATGTTCATTTTTGATTCATAGGTGTACGAAAACGGACAATGGTGTCCGGAGGATGCTGGCTTTGGGTGCAATGCAACAGAGTAAAAATATTTTTATACTTTTACATGGTGCCCTTCCCGGGGAATGATGCATGCAATGGGAAAATTGATTTTTTTTATTGACGATGACAAGATGATTCTAAACCTTCTGGAGTACACCTTCCAGAGCCGGGAGGATTACCAGGTGGTCACTTACCGTACAGGGGAAGAATGTCTTGAAAATCTCCACAGAGATCCCAGCCTGATTGTTCTGGATCACATCCTTGCAGGACCGGATAGTGACCGGCTGAACGGACTGGATACGCTGAAGGAGATCAGAAAAGTCAATAATGATGTACCCGTCGTGATCCTGACCGGGCAGGGAGATGATCTGCTGCTTACCGAATTTATGGAAAACGGGGCCAGCAGGTACCTCACCAAGGACGATTTTTTTATCGATTCACTGATCGAAACCATCCGGCAGGTGATCGGCTGATCCCTCCCAATGAAAGGCCCCGAATTGTTTTTTTATACGAGATTAATTTTTACTTTTGCACACCCAAAATGAAGAATTGTGAGCAGGAGTGGATCATACGCAGTGCGGATCTCAGGGCTGAGCGAAGGGGAGCATGATTTTTCATTTCATCTGGGGGAGCAGTTCTTTACATCATTTGAAGGATCCGAGATCAACCGCGGAGAGTTGAAAGCCAGGGTGATTATGGACAACAGGGCGGGTGCCCTGACTTTCCGTTTCCATCTGGAAGGGGAGGTGGAAGTCATGTGCGACCGCTGCCTGGACCCGTTCATGACAGAGATTCGTTCCGTTCAGCAATTGATTGTAAAACGGGGCGACGTGCCCGGAGAACTGGATGATGATGTGCTCGTGATCGGGAAAGATGATCATGAGATCGATATCAGACAGTATCTTTATGAATTCGTGGTGCTGGCGATCCCGTGCAAACGGATCCATCCGCCGGATAAGAACGGAAAGTCCACGTGCAATCCGGAAATGATCAAAATACTGGAGGCACATCGTGAAAGGAAAAGAAATTACTGGTAATAATCATTAAAAAATGGCACATCCGAAAAGAAAAACTTCAAAAACAAGAAGAGACAAGCGCAGGACCCATTATAAAGCCTCAGCGCCCACACTGTCCACGTGTGCCACCACGGGTACCGTGCATGAGCGTCATCATGCATATTATGTGGACGGGAATCTGTACTACAAAGGCAAGCTGGTGATCGACGCAGAAGCTGAACTGGGTTAAACCGGTGTGACTCCGGCTCCCGGCTCATCGTTCTGGAAGATGAATCTGCCTGCCCATCCTTCATACCCCTATGGTGCATTTGATCCCAAATCCCTGAAACTGGTGACTGAGATTGACCGGCCGGTTTTAATTTTGATTTTCTGAAAAAGAACGACACAAAATTTAATCACTGGATCAATGAATAAAATCTCGGCAGGTATTACAGGAATACACGGCTGGGTGCCGGAATACAGGCTCACCAATGAAGAATTGAGCACCATGGTCGAAACCACCGATGAGTGGATCATGCAAAGGATCGGGATCAAGGAGAGACGCATTTTGAAAGAGGGGGCCACCTCGGATTTGGGTGCAGAAGCAGTGAAAGGACTGCTCAGGAAAACAGGGACAAAGCCGGGGGAAATAGAACTTGTCATCTGCGCCACCATCACAGCGGATTATCATTTCCCGGCGACGGCAAATCTGATCAGTGACAAGGCCGGGATGGTCAATGCCTGGAGCTTCGATCTGGCTGCAGCCTGTTCGGGGTTCCTGTTTGCGCTTCAGACTGCGGCGCAGTTCATCCAGTCAGGAACTTATCGGAAAATTGTAGTCGTGGGCACCGATATGATGTCGGCCATCACCGATTACACAGACCGGACCACCTGTCCGCTCTTCGGGGATGCGGCCGGAGCGGTGTTGCTGGAGCCTGTCGGGGAAGGCCTGGGAGTGAAGGATGCCATCATGGGAGTGGATGGTACCGGGGTGAAGCACCTTCACATGAAAGCGGGGGGATCGGCCCGTCCCCCGTCACATGAGACGGTGGCAGCACGGGAGCATTTTGTCTACCAGGAGGGACAGGCGGTTTTCAAGGTGGCGGTTTCGAAAATGGCCGATGTATCCATCGAATTAATGGAGAAGCATCAGATGAAACCGGATGATCTCCAGTGGCTGGTGCCGCATCAGGCAAACATGCGGATCATTGAGGCAGTAGCCAGGCGCATGGAAATCCCCAGGGAACGGGTTATGGTCAACATCGAAAAATACGGGAACACCACAGCCGCCACCATCCCGTTGTGTCTGTGGGAATGGGAACCAAAATTGAAAAAGGGGGACAACCTGATTCTTACCGCATTCGGAGGGGGATTCACCTGGGGATCCATATATCTCAGGTGGGCATATGACGGGGAATAGAATAATTTTTATTTTTGAAAACAAAACAGGCTATGGCAAAGACTGATGAACCGGACAGCACCAACAAGATCAATATGATCGGGATGGGCACAACCATTGAAGGCAATCTGACTTCGAGCGAGAATATCCGCTTTGACGGGAACCTGATCGGAAACCTGAACACAAAGGGCAAGGTGTTCATCGGCCAGTCGGGGAAGGTTTCTGGCGAGATCCACTGCAGGAACTGTGAGGTGGAGGGCGTGGTCGAAGGAAGGCTGACAGTGGAAGAGCTGCTGTCGCTCCGGTCGGTGGCAAAGGTCTACGGGGATATCAAAACCGGTAAACTGGCCATTGAACCGGGGGCCATCTTCACAGGTAAATGTGACATGGGTGGAAAAAAAGAAGTCATCGCAGAGCAGGCCCCAAAGCCAAAAGAAGGACAGTAAGAAACCCTCCGGCCTGAATACTTTTGCCAGGTACTCGGGTATGGGATTCCAGATGCTGGTCATCATCCTGCTGTTTTACTGGGCGGGTTCCCGGCTTGACGAAAGGGCTTCCAGCGAAAAACCGTTCTATACAGCCATCCTCACGGTGGTCGGAGTATTTGCCGGACTCTACTTATCATTGAAAGATTTCATGAAAAAGAAAGATGATTGAACGGATCCGCTTCACCTGGCAGCTGCTCGTCCTCTCCTCCGTCCTGATGATCTCGGGGCTCCTTCTCCTCTCCCGGGTGGATACCGGGGTTTCATTTAATGCCTTCATCGTTACACTGGCCTATTTCACCTTTGTCAACATGCTGGTTTACTTTGTCATCTCCACTGGAGCGCAAAAAAGCAGCGGTGAACAAATGGTTAGGGTATTGCTGGGAATCGGGCTGAAATTCCTGCTCTACCTCCTGTATCTGCTGGGGTACTGGCTGGTTATAAAAAATCTGGAGATTCCATTTATCATTATATTTTTTGTGCTATATTTGATCTTTACTTTTTTTCTGGCAGCACACCTGTTCAAATTATTGAAAAATAAATAATTACGCTGATTGTGACCTTGAGATTTATTGCCGCTGCAAGTATTGTTTTCTTCACTTTTGGCACCCTTTTTCCCACAGAGGTCTTACAGGCGCAAACCAGTCACTCCCAAGAAGATGTTCAGAACCAGACCTCCGGTGAAGCGCATCAGACCAGCGGGCATGACCAGGAATCCGGGGAGGAGGAGTTTGTGGCCAATAAATTTATCATGGAGCACATCAAGGACTCCCACGAGTGGCATATCCTCACAAAGAAGGATGGTACGCACGTGAGTGTCTATCTGCCAGTGATCCTGTACAGCAGGCATTCAGGGTTCCATGTTTTCTCTTCAAAAAAATTAGCACACGGACATACCCACAGGGGGTTCAGGATGGGGCAGGGTCAGGCGGAAGGGAAGAACCTGGAAGGGAAAATCGTTGAAGTTGATCAGAACGGGGAGCTGGTGGAGGAAGGGCTTCCGCTGGATTTCTCCATCACGAAGAATGTCTTCATGATGATGTTGTCGGTGGTGATCCTGCTCTGGGTATTTCTCTCCCTTGCCAAATCCTATAAACGGACCGGTATCAGTGAACCCAGGGGATTGCAGGGATTCCTGGAACCGGTTGTGGTTTTTGTGGAAGAAGACATTGCCATTCCCAACATCGGAGAGGAGAAATATCAAAGGTACATGCCGTACCTGCTGACGATTTTTTTCTTCATCCTGCTGAACAACCTGATGGGACTGATCCCGTTTTTCCCGTTCGGTGCCAACGTGACGGGGAATATTGCGGTGACCATGACGCTGGCCGTGTTTACCTTTCTGATCACCACCTTCAGCGGGAACAAAGGTTACTGGAGACACATTTTTAACACCCCGGGCGTTCCGGTATGGCTTGCGCCCATCATGATCCCGGTCGAGATCATCGGCATGTTCACCAAGCCTTTTGCACTGATGATCCGACTTTTTGCCAACATCACGGCGGGACACATCATTGTGCTGAGTTTGATCTCCATGATCTTCATATTCAAATCGATCTTCATGTCAGTGCCTTCTCTTGTAATGGTCATTTTCATGTTGTGTATCGAGTTACTGGTGGCCTTTTTGCAGGCATATATCTTTACACTGTTATCAGCATTGTTTATCGGACTGGCGATGCCTGAGCATCACCATGAGTAGTCGTTCATTTAATATTCATTCATTATGACAGGTACATTAGCAGCAATCGGAGCAGGACTGGCAGTAATCGGGGCCGGGCTCGGAATCGGTTGGATCGGGGGACGGGCGATGGAAGCCATTGCGCGTCAGCCTGAAGCCGGAGGAAAGATCCAGACGGCAATGATTATTTCTGCTGCTCTGATCGAAGGGGTTGCATTGTTTGCGGTTGTGGTTTCCATGATGGCAACCTGATGCATTCACAGGGAACGGACCTGTAACGGTTGGTTGCAGGTCTTTCCAAAGAACAAAAAAAAGAAAGACAATATGGATCTAGTATCACCGGGAATCGGACTCATCTTCTGGTCAACCCTGTTTTTTCTCCTGTTGCTGTTTATCCTGGGGAAATTTGCCTGGCCTTCCATCCTGACCGCCATCAGGGCGCGGAATGAAAGCATCAAACAGGCGCTGAAAGCAGCTGACAGAGCCAAGGAGGAGATGAAAAAACTTCAGGCGGATAATGAAAAAATCATCGCTGAAGCCAGGGAAGAGCGCAATGCCATGCTGCGGGAAGCAAAAGAGATCAAGGAGAAACTGATTGCAGAAGCGAGGGAGCAGGCATCGGACGAAGCCAAGAAGATTGTTAAAAGTGCCAGGGAATCCATCAAATCGGAAAAGAGGGCTGCCATCAACGAAATGAAAGAGCAGATGGCCAGGTTATCGGTTGACATCGCGGAAAAGATCCTGCGGAAAAAACTGGAGGACACAAAAGAACAGAAAAGTCTGGTTGAAAAACTGATCAGTGAAGCCGATCTGAATTAGAAGACCATGAATGAAAGTCAGATCTCAGTGAGGTATGCAAAGGCACTGTTCCGGAGCGCATTGGAACAGCGGATCCAGGATCGGGTGTACCGGGACATGGAATTGCTGGCAGGTGTCTGCAGGATCAGTGATTTCAATGAGATGCTGATCTCTCCTTCCCTGAAGGACAGCAAGAAATTCCAGCTTGTCGAATCCGTCCTGAAGGAGCACCTCTCCGGGATATCCATGTCCATGATCAGGCTGGTGATCAAAAATAACAGGGAAGCGTACCTTCCTGCGATCGCCAGGAACTTCAGGGACCTGTACCGGAAATCCCGTGGTATCAAAACTGCCTCAGTAAAAACGGCCCGGGAGGTGGATGAAGCGGTGAAGAAGCAGATCAGTGATCTGATCGGAAAAACGTACGAGGCGGATGTGGAACTGACCACCTCGGTGGATGAGGAACTGATCGGCGGGTTCATCCTGACCATCGGGGATTTGCAGTATGACGCAAGCGTCCTCTCCAGCCTGAAGAATATGAAGAAAAAATTGGTGCAAACACATATCGAAAAGAAGTAACGCATGGTGCAGATCAAAGCTTCCGAAGTTTCGGAAATTCTTAAAAAACAGATCGAAGGATTCAAAGGTCAAATTGAGCTCGAAGAGGTGGGAACGGTCCTTCAGGTGGGTGACGGGATTGCCCGCATTTACGGTCTGAACAATGTGCAGGCCAATGAGCTCATTGAATTCGAAAGTGGTGTGATGGGCATCGTACTGAATCTTGAGGAGGACAATGTGGGGGCTGTTTTGCTGGGATCCTCGGAACTTGTTAAGGAAGGAGACACGGTGAAACGGACCGAGCGGATCGCGTCCATCATGGTGGGCGAATCCCTGTTGGGAAGGGTGATCAATACCCTGGGAGAACCCATCGACGGGAAAGGGGCCATCACGGGGGATCTGCTCGAGATGCCCCTTGAAAGAAAAGCGCCGGGCGTGATCTTCCGCCAGCCTGTGAATGAGCCGCTGCAAACCGGCATCAAGGCTATTGATTCCATGATCCCCATCGGAAGGGGCCAGCGCGAACTGATCATCGGTGACCGCCAGACGGGAAAAACGGCCATCGCGGTGGATACCATCATCAACCAGAAGGAGTTCTACGAAAAGGGGGAACCGGTTTACTGTGTGTATGTGGCCATCGGGCAGAAGGGATCGACGGTGGCCAACATTCAGAAAACACTGGAAGAAGCGGGCGCCATGGATTATACGGTCATCGTATCGGCCACGGCTGCCTATCCTGCGGCCCTTCAGTTCTATGCCCCGTTTGCCGGATGCGCCATCGGTGAATATTTCAGGGATACCGGAAAGCCGGCGCTGATCATCTACGATGACCTTTCCAAACAGGCTGTGTCTTACCGTGAGGTTTCACTGCTGCTTCGGCGGCCCCCGGGAAGGGAAGCCTACCCCGGCGATATTTTTTACCTGCATTCCCGTTTGCTTGAACGTGCGGCGAAGATCATACAGTCCGACGATGTGGCCAGGAAGATGAACGATCTGCCCGAACCCCTGAAGCCGATCGTCAGGGGAGGGGGTTCGCTGACCGCCCTGCCCATTATTGAAACCCAGGCAGGGGATGTCTCCGCCTACATTCCAACCAATGTGATTTCCATTACCGACGGCCAGATCTTCCTGGAGGCGAACCTGTTCAACGCGGGGATCCGTCCCGCCATCAATGTGGGTATTTCCGTATCCAGGGTAGGTGGCAACGCCCAGATCAAATCGATGAAGAAGATCGCAGGAACCCTGAAGCTTGACCAGGCACAGTTCAGGGAGCTGGAGGCATTTGCAAAATTCGGATCCGATCTTGATCAGGCCACCCTGGCTGTGCTGGACAAGGGCCGGAAAAATGTGGAAATTCTGAAACAGAACCAGTATTCACCCATGCCGGTGGAGAAGCAGATCGCGATTATCTATTGCGGGACCAAAGGACTGCTGGCCGATCTGCCGCTGGAGAAAGTGAAGCAGTTCGAGCAGGAATTTCTGGAATTTCTGGAACTGAAACATAAAAAAGAACTCAGGGAACTGTCCCAGGGAAAACTCAACGATGAACTGACCGGTGTGATCGAGAAAACAGCAAAAGAGATCATCGCAAGGATCAAGTAGGATTCATGGCTACAC
>DSDZ01000198.1 GCA_011048475.1 Bacteroides sp.
ACCGCGCAAACGGCGCTCTTTCTTGCTTTCGCTGCATTTACGATCCTGACTGCATCCTCGGAGATCCGGATTCTTTCGGAGTCCATCTTATGCTTGGTCAGGTCCTCCACATCCACCGTCCTGAAATTTCCGAGACCCACATGCAGCGTAATGTAGGCAAACTCTATCCCCTTAATTTCCAGTCTTTTGAGCAGTTCGCGGCTGAAATGCATCCCTGCGGTGGGAGCCGCCACGGCACCCTCGTGCTTTGCATATACGGTCTGGTAACGTTCCCTGTCCTCCGGTTCCACCTTCCGGTCAATGAATTTGGGCAGGGGGGTTTCACCCAGTTCAAACAGCGTTTTTTTAAATTCGTCGTAATCACCGTCATACAGGAACCTAAGGGTCCTTCCCCGGGAGGTCGTGTTGTCGATCACCTCTGCCACCAGCACATCATTTTCCCCGAAGTAAAGTTTGTTCCCGATCCTGATCTTCCTTGCCGGATCCACCAGTACATCCCAGAGCCGCTGCTCCCGGTTCAGCTCCCTCAGAAGGAACACTTCAATCTCGGCACCTGTTTTTTCCTTGTTTCCGTAAAGCCGGGCCGGGAATACCTTGGTGTCGTTAAACACCATCACATCCTTGTCCCCGAAATAGTCGATGATTTCCTTGAAGGTTTTATGCTCAATCTCCCGGTTATCGCGATGTAGTACCATGAGCCTTGATTCATCGCGATTCTGGGCAGGAAATTTGGCAACGAGTTCCTGTGGCAGATTAAATTTGTACTGGGATAACTTCATTGAGTATAATGGGGTTTTTGCCCAATTGGAGCATCGTTATACGTAAAGAACACAAATTTGTTACAAAAGTTTCAATTTTTTTGAAAAGTTCTCCAAAGAAGTGGCCTCGTTTACGTGATAGGATCCGATCCGGGTTCTCCGGAGCCGGGTGAGATGTGCTCCCGATCCCAGTGCGGCACCCAGATCCCTGGCAAGGGCACGGATATAGGTGCCTTTGCTGCATATCACTTTGATTGACAGAACGGGCGGATGATAAGAAAGGAGCTCCAGGTGGTGGATCTGCACCGGCTGTCTTTTCAGTTCCACTGGTTTCCCTTTTCTGGCCATCTCATACGCTCTTTTGCCTGCCACGTTTTTGGCGGAAAAGACAGGCGGAAGTTGTTCCATGTCACCGGTGAAGCGTTTAAGTACCTGCCCAACCATGGGCAGGGTGATGTGTTCCCAGGGATGCAGAGCATCAATTTCTGTCTCAAGGTCAAAGGAAGGTGTGGTGGCCCCCAGCCTCATCGCTGCCTCATATTCCTTTTCAAGTTCCTGGAACCGGGTGATCTGCCTGGTGGCCTTTCCCGTGCAGACGATCACCAGGCCGGTGGCCAGCGGATCCAGAGTTCCGGCATGTCCCACCTTGATCTTTTTGATCCCCAGGTGGTGCTTCAGCGATTGCCGGATCTTGTTCACAACATCGAAGGAGGTCCACTCCAGCGGTTTATCGATGAGCAGGACGGCTCCTTCCAGATATGTTTCAGCAAGATGATATTCCATTCAATCAGGCAAATATGATAGCCAAAATGCCGATGATCCCACAATAGAGCGCAAACCAGTGCAGATTCCCTTTCTTCACCAGGGAGATCATCCAGCGACAGGCCAGAAACCCTGACAGGTAGGCAGCCACGAAACCGGTGATCAGCGAAATAACCGGGACCGAGGCCGATCCGGCAGGGGCATCCATGGTCAGCAGATCCGTTCCGGCCGCCCCGATGATGGGCAGCAGGACCATCAGGAAGGAAAATTTGGCCACCTCGCCACGCTCGTTTTTCAGGAGCAGTCCCGTCGAAATGGTGGCCCCTGACCTGGAGATCCCCGGAATCACGGCGATGGCCTGGGCGATTCCCATGATGAAAGCATCTGCATAGGGGATCTTTTTCAAACCGGATCTGACCAGCTGTGTGGATAACAGCAACAGGGCGGTCACCAGCAGGGCGATTCCCACCAGCAGCAGGTTCCCCGAAAACAACGATTCAACCTCGTCCCTGAAAAATATTCCCACGATCAGGACCGGGATCATGGAGAGGAGTATCTTCATCAGGTACCGGGTAGGTTCATTCAGGCGGAATGCAAGTACACCCCGTGCCAGCTCCCTGACCTCTCCGAAAAAAACGGTAATTGTGCTCAGCACGGTGGCAAAATGAACCAGTACGGTAAAGGTCAGATCCTCCTTCACCTCCGTGTTGAGGAGGACTTTCCCCAGCTCGAGGTGACCGCTGCTGCTGACGGGCAAAAATTCTGTGAGCCCCTGGACAATGCCAAGGATGAGTGCTTCAATCCAGGTCATGTATAATTCGGCGGGAAATTATTGTTCGTTGCCCTTCCGGGGTTTTTTCATGATGGCCCAGATTTCAAAAATGAAACCTGCAAGAACAACGATCGGGGCCAGAGTGATGCGGCGGAAACTGAATAACTCCTCCCCGTTGAATAGGGTGGGATCCTCCGATTTGCCTCCGATCATCAGAATGAACCCGATCACGATGATCACAAATCCGATCACCAGCAGGAGGTAATTTTCCTTTCTCAAAGCGAAATCCGCTTTCTCGTCTTTCTTCTTGCTCATGGCGGGCGATTAATAGTACAATTTGTCTGTTTTGATATTCAAATACTTGTTCACTGCAAAAAAGGTGGAAATCCAGCTGATCAGCACACCCGTGAGGATCACGGCCAGGGATAAGAGCGCCAGCAGGTCATAATCCCGCAGCGAGAACATTCCCTCAAATTCGTTCTGGAGCAGGTATATCAGTCCGAAGATAAGGGCAAGGGCCACCAGGCTTCCGGTGAGTCCGGTGGCGGCACTCCTGAAGAGGAAGGGCCGCCGGATGAAGCCCCGGGTGGCACCTACAAGCTGCATGGTGTTGATTATAAATCTCTTGGAGTATATGGACAAACGGATCGTATTGTTGATCAGGGTGACCGAGATCAGGGTCAGCAGCACTGAGAATCCGAGGATCACCAGCGAGATCTGCCTGATGTTCTCATTGACGGCGTACAGGAGCGATTTTTTATAATAGACCTCTTCGATGGAGTCGTACTGCATCAGGTCCTTTTCGATATTTGCCACCGAATCGGGATTGGCATAGGGAGCGTGCAGCCTGACCCTGATGGAAGGGGGAAGCGGATTGTATCCCAGGAAACGGACGAAATCCTCCCCGAGCATCTGTTCGGTCTCCAGGGCGGCATCCTCTTTGGTGATGTAGTCGGTGGACAGGATATAAGGCCTGGCGTCCAGGATCTTCTGCAGCTGGTAGATATCCGCCTCCTTCACATTGTCCTTCAGGATCACATTGAAACCAATGTTCTCCATGACCTGCCTGCGGATGTTCCGCCCGTTGATCAGCAACAGACCGACAATGCCCAGCAGCAGGAGGACAAGTGAGATGCTGATGATCGAGGTGATGTAAGAACTGCGGATCCTGCGGGTGTATGTCCTTGTTTCCTTCTTTGACATCTCATCTGGAAATAGATGGGGCTAAGATAGGAATTATTGCAGGATTTTGACCCAGCCGAATGTATCTTCGAGATCGCCGTTCTGGATCCCGGTCAGGGTTTCATACAGACGGGTTGTCACCGGACCCGGATTTACTCCGTCGCCGAAAGTATATACCCTGTCCGTCTCCTCATCCACCACCTTCCCGATGGGACTGATCACCGCGGCGGTGCCGCATGCTCCGGCCTCGTCGAACTGTGCAAGCTCCTCTACTGGGACGGGGCGTTTTTCCACCTTCATCCCGAAGCTTTCGGCCAGCACCTGGAGGCTGTTGTTGGTGATGGAGGGAAGGATGGAATGAGAGTCCGGGGTAATATAGGTGTTGTCTTTTATCGCGAAGAAGTTGGCCGGGCCGCATTCATCAATGTATTTCTTTTCCCTGGCATCCAGGTACATGGCGGTGGCAAATCCTTTTTCGTGTGCCGCTGCCACCGAGCTCATGCTGGCTGCATAGTTGCCGCCCACCTTCAGGTGGCCGGTCCCCAGGGGCGCCGCCCTGTCATGTTTCCTGCAGATCACCATGCTCACTGGCTTGAAGCCTTCTTTGAAATAAGGCCCGACAGGCATTACGAAGACCAGGAACGTATATTCCTTCGCAGGACGCACACCCACCTCGGGTCCCGTTCCGATGAGCAACGGCCGGACGTACAGGGTGGCCCCTGTGCCGTAGGGGGGAATGTAATTCCGGTTAAGCAGCACCACTTTTTCCACGGCTTCCAGGAACAGTTCTTCGGGAACTTCGGCAAGCAGGATGCCCCGGGCCGAGTTGATCATGCGCCGGGCATTGTCCCAGGGACGGAAAAGCCTGATGCGGTCGTCTGCCCCGCGATAGGCCTTCAGTCCCTCGAAGGATTCCTGTCCGTAATGCAGACAGGTGGCCCCGATATGGATGGATAGATGGTCATCCGGGGAGACTTCCAGATCACTCCACTTCCCGTCACGGTATACACATCTGACATGATAATCGGTTTTCCTTACGGCAAACCCGAGGTTCTTCCAGTCAAGGTCCATAGCAATGCATATTCGTTGAATAAGTAGTCAAAAGTAATGATTACCCCTGTGAGCGCCAATTATGCACAGATGTTTTATAAGGATGTTTTAGGTTCAACCTTCCCTTTCCAGCTTTGCCATCTGTTCTGCCGCGGGGATCTCCCTGAGCCGCTGTCCGGCCAGGGTAAAGAAGCAGAAACCGGAAAGCAACTCCAGCTGCTCCTTCGTGAATTCCTCCCAGGTGACCTGTCTGCCCGATTCGGTGGCTTCCCGGTAGAGGTCATTGATCAGCTTCCTGTAATCGGGTCGTCCCACATATTCCATCCTGGCGTCAATCAATATCATCTCCAGTTTGTTATGCGGATCAAAGGGTGCCTTGGTGGAAAGGATCAGGTTGCAGATCTGGTCGATCTGGGTTTCTGAATATTTATAGAGGGGAAGGATTTCCCTGCTGATGACGGAAGAGCGGTTCTCAAAATTGGTGTAAGATTGCGTGAGACCGGTGAACACCATGAGTGCCGCGGTCCTGACCAGCAACCGTTCTTCCTGGTCCAGCTCCTCGGAGCGGCAGAGGAGGAAGGACTGGTCATATACCCTGCGGGCATATTCCGGTGTGTGGAAATGAAGTGATTCGGGAAATTCAGCCAGGATCTGATCAAACACCCTTTCCTCCAGGTCCCCCAGCCTGAGAAGCTGAAGCTTGACATAAAATCTTTTATTCGGGATCCCCTTCAAATCCACCGACAGCTCGGGCCGGAGCCCCGTCACAAAGTACATATCGATGTTTCCCTTGTATTTTACCGGCAGTTTCCCGCGGTATTCACAGATAAAGTAGTCCTTCACCAGTTCGTAGGTAATGCCGGAAATATTCACTTTTCCGGGCATGCCGCTGGATTCCATACGGGATGCGGTATTGACCGTATCCCCCCAGATATCATAGGATACCTTTTTATGGCCGATCACCCCGGCGATCACCGGTCCGGTGTGAATCCCGATGCGGAGGTCCCAGATCCTGGCCCTGGTGGATTTCAGCTGCTGCATATACGTTTGCATTTCAAGGGCGGCAAGGACCACTTCCACCGGGTTGGTGCTGTTCTTTTCGGGGATCCCTCCCGCGGCCATATAAGCATCACCGATGGTCTTGATCTTTTCGATGTTGTATTTATCCACCACGGAGTCGAAATGGAAGAAGAACTTATCCAGCTCGTCAATGAGCAATTCCGGGTTCATTTCCTCCGCGATCCTCGTAAAGCCTTGTATATCAGAAAACAAAACCGTAGCCCTGTCATACTTGTCCCACCTGCCCCTGCCTTTCGATTGCTGCTCCGTGACCGTGTCAGGTTGGCGGCCGGTTTCAGTAAAGGCAGATCCCTCCTTTTCGGAGCCGGTCTCCCACGGCCTGGTATAGACAGGTGCCGAGACACCCGGGGCAGCCCGCTGGTAACTCAGCAACCTCCATTTGCGGAGGAGGAACAAACCGAAAAGGCACAGAAGCACATAGATCACATATGCATACCAGGTCTGGTAAAACGGGGCTCTGACGGTAAAATGAAGGGCCACCGGCTCGGAGATGTTCCCGAATAGATCCTTCGATTGCGCCAGGAACCTGTATTGCCCGTGATGCAGGTTCCTCAGTGAAATATCCCTCCTGCCGTTCCACGCGCTCCATTCTTTGTGACCCGGATGGAGCCTGTACCTGAAAAGCGGATCCGGATAACTCTGGTGCTCCAGTCCGGCCAGGTGGATTTCCAATTCATTGCTGCTGTGTGAAAGCACCATATCTCCCGGTCCCTGTCTTCCTTTGGAGGATCCGGTGAATTCCATGTCCACCAGACCGGTGTCATCGCTCCAGATCCTGTCAATCCTTACAGATACCTCTTCCTGATGATGTCCGATTTCCCGGAGGTCAAAAAGCGCGATCCTGTCTTTCCCCGTGAGATAAACCACGCTGTCCTTCATATGGAGGCCAACGATTTCTCCCAGTTGCTGAAGGACGGGGAATACCATCTCCATCTCTGATGATTCCCTGATGTTTCTGATATTCAGAATGCGGGAGCGATACCTGCTCTCGTTCTGCACCACCAGGTACTGGCCGGGGCCGATGGGGAAAAGTATATCAGCCGTGGAAAGGATTCCCGCGGCCGGATCTTCAGGAGCCGGTTTGAAAACCCGGCTTTCCCCGTCATAGGCATACAACCGGCTGTTCCCCTGCAGATAAAGTTTCCCCTCCAGCGCGATCAGCCGGTAGGGCATCTCCTCCGGTTGAACTGGAAGGGATATGGTGCTTTCCGGATCGTCCGAAAGCATGTATACTTTTTCCGCGCAGAGAAAGAAGATCCCCTCCTCAAACCGGACAAAAGAATGGGCGGAAATCAGAGAAGGATCGATCTGCCGGATATCCCATTTGTTCTCCCGAAGCCTGTAAAGTTCGATTCCCCTGTCACCGGCGGCAACGAAAGCATCTTCGTCCAGGGAGATGAGCCCGGTGAAGGCGCCCTGATCCAGGCATTCAGCATGGCCGTCACCGATGCAGGTCAGGTTCCTTGCACCGCCGGCAATCAGCAGATTGCCGCATGATGCCAGCAGATGGACGGATTCCCCGGCCCCCGGATGAAGGTCCTGCACATTCCACAGGTTACCGTTATCTGCATCCTGCTCAATCGTGAACACTCCCCGGCTTGTGCCCAGGGCAAATCCCTTGTCCGTCATGACAACAGCCTGGATGATGCCTGTTTCGGCCGTGTTCAATTGCAGGGAGGCGGCGGGGGAGGGATAGGTGATCTTGTGAAGGGAACGGGAAGCGAGGATCCAGATCTCATTGTCCCCATCAGCGTAAATCTGCTGAATATCCTGCTCTGGGAGACCCCCTTTGTTTTCGAAAAGGGTGATCATATGGCCCCGGTTGTCAAAGATCCCGATGCCGTGTTCCCTGGTGGAGACCAGCACAAGCCTGTCGTTGATCTGTTCCAGAAAGGTGATCCCCTCCAGGAAGGGGAGGTGGTCCGTTACGGGCGGGGCTTTCTGATCCGTACTGAGCAGACGAAGCGTTCCGTTCGGGCTTAGAGCCAGCAACCCGTTTCCCTCCCTTCCCAGCAGCCAGAGGCGCTCATCTTCGGACCGGTCAAGCTTGACAAACTCCTCAAAAGATGACCCGTTCCACCGGGAAATTCCCCGTCCTTCCACGCTCAGGTACAGCTGCCTTTCCACGCGGTGCATTCTGCGAACGGGAGCAGGGAAAATAAAATGCTGCAGGGTATCCGGTCCCAGGTAGTAGACCCCGCGATCGGTGTTGATAAAATAACCGTTTTCGAACAGGACCAGCTGCTCCGGAAGAAAACTTCGGGAAGCGGGAGGAATGCGATGTTTCAGCGATTTGATCCGCAACCCGCCCCTGCGGTCGCCTGTGATGTAACCAAGATCATTTTTACACGTATAGAACAGGGTGTCGGAACCTTTTTTTCCGGTTACGTAAACCGGCCCGTCCATGGATATGTGGAATGACCTTTCCCCGTCGATGACCGTGAGCCCGTTGTCCTTTCCGAGGAAGATGTGCCCCAGCTCATCGGGGAAGAAGGACCTGGGGGGAATGTCAGCGAACCGGGAAGGAAGTTTGATTTCCTGGATCCAGGGAGTCAGGTACACCTGCCTCTCCTTCGTGAACCCTTTATTTAAGCCGGATCCACAGGTTATGATGAGAAAAAAAATAAAATGGTTCCTGTATGACTTGAGAAATAAATTCATAACTTGTGAATCGGGGCGATCACCTGCTGTCAGGTTTTATCAAAAATATAAAAATATCTGAACCCTTCATTGATAACTAAACGACAGGTTATTTATGGAAAAGTTAGAAAGGCCAATAATCGTACCGTGGGATTTCTCACAGGTGGCTGAGAACGCTTTTCAGCACGCTGTAAATATCTCAAAGATCCTGAACAGGGAGATCCTCCTCCTGCATGTGGTCGGTGACAAGAAAGAGATCGAGCCGAAGAAAAAGAAGATCGGAGAATCAGCAGTGAAAATGCGAAAGGAATACGGCAAAGCACCGCATTTTGAAATTGTAACCGGAAGCATTTTCCATGCCATCGGAGAAGTGGCAACGGAAATGAAAGCGGAGATGATCATCATGGGGACCCACGGAAGGGTGGGCGCCCAGAAACTCTTCGGGAGCAAAGCACTGAAGGTCGTGGTCTCGTCAAGGATCCCGTTTCTCATTGTCCAGGACAAGCCTGTCAAGGAAGGATTTGACACCATCCTGCTGCCCATCGATTTCAGGCAGGAGAACAAGGAAAAGGCCAACTGGATCTATTACCTCTCCAGGAATTTCGGATCCAAATTCATCATCCTGAAATCCAAGGCCAGGGACAAAGGCTTCAGAAGGAAGATCCTTTCCAATATCAGGTACATTGAGACTTTTCTGAAGGGACACGACGTGGCTTATCAGATCATGACCTCCACGGGGAAGGAGAGTTTCAAGAAGGAGATCATCAGCTTTGCCAAAGAACACAAGGCCGATCTGATCCTGGTAATGGCCACCCGCGATATCCGATGGATCGACTATATTCTGGGAGCCCCCGAACAGTACCTCCTTGCCAACCCGGAGAACCTCCCGGTCATGTGCATGAATCCCAGGCCCGCCAGAATTTCAGGAGGTTTCCGTGCAACAGGAGGCGCATAATTCATCCTTTTTTCATAAATTCGAAGGCTGTCCCCCGGGATGGCCTTTTCTTTTTTTATGGAACTGATATTTGCAACAAATAATCCGCATAAACTGAAGGAGGTAGGGGCTTTACTTGGAGCATCATTTCAACTATGCGGATTACGGGAGAAGGGCATCACGGATCGGCTTCCGGAGGACCGGGATACCCTGGAGGGAAATGCGATGCAGAAAGCCCGGTATGTCTACGACCGGTACGCACTGGATTGTTTTGCCGATGACACGGGATTGGAGGTGGATGCATTAAACGGGGAACCGGGTGTATTTTCGGCCAGGTATTCCAGGATGGGGGATCCGGTGTTCCCGGAAATGGAAGTATCGGCTGGGAACGTGAAAAAATTGCTCATTAAAATGGAGGGAATGCAGAACCGGAAGGCGAGATTCAGAACGGTCATCGCTCTTGTAATAAATGGAACAGAGCACTTGTTTGAAGGAAGAGTTGAAGGTAATATAACACAGGAACCGGCAGGGACATCAGGTTTCGGGTATGACCCGGTGTTCAGGCCCGATGGATATGAGGGGACTTTTGCACAGATGGATCTCTCCATGAAGAACCAGATCAGCCACCGGGCCATTGCTGCACGAAAACTGGCGGAATTCCTGAAGAATATGTAATATGCAGGTGGAAATTTCGTAATTATAGAAATCCTTCTAGATGTATATGAAACGCGGTGCAGGTATTTGGATGCTGATGATCGGGCTGGCATTGTGGCATCCCGTAGGAGGCCAGATCAAAATGGGTGAATGGCGCACCCACCTTCCCTACGCCTACTGCACGCTGGTGGAAGCTGCTGGAGACAGGATTTATTGCTCATCAACCGGGGGTTTTTTTTACTACAACCTGGAAGACAACTCCATCGAAAAGCTTTCCAAGATAGACGGACTGTCGGATAACGGTGTGATCGCCATGCGCTGGAGCGAGGCGACGGGCACGCTGGTGATTGCTTACAAAAACGCGAATATTGATGTGATCAGGGAGCAGGAGATCCTCAACGTTCCCGATATCATGAAGAAGCAGATTCCCGGGGACAAATCCATCAAAGACCTGTATTTCATGGAGCACATGGTCTATATTTCGACCGGCTTCGGGATCGTTCTGCTGAACCTTGAAAGGAACGAGATCAAGGAGACGTACTACATCGGGGACAACGGGGAGGCACTGGGAGTGAACCAGGTGACGTCCGACGGGACATACATATATGCAGCCACCAACCAGGGGATCCGGAGAGGATTGCTTGCCGATCCGTTCCTGTTCGACTTCAACGCCTGGGAAACACTGACGGATCTTCCCGACCCTACGGGAAAATACAACAGCATTGCCCACTACCGGGGGACCCTTTTCGCCTCCTGGGAGGACCCTGCCGGTGAACAGGACAGGGTCTATTATCACACCGGGAGTTCCTGGGAAACCTATCCCTATTTTACCAGCGACCGGTGCAGAAAAATCATGAATCACGGAGATGTGGTCACCCTGGTGGACCGTTTTCATGTAAATGTGATCAGCGATGATCTGCTGGTGGTGCGGAAACTGTATACGGACAACCCGCGTTCCGCCTCGGTGGATGGCTCCGGGACGCTCTGGGTGGCCGACAACGGGGAGGGACTGGTGACGGATCAGGGAGGTGAAAAGTGGTCCATCGTACCCAACGGTCCTTACACCTCCAGCGTCTACGACATGGCCTCTTCGGGGAACATGTTGTATGCGGTGCAGGGGGGTATCACGGGATCCTGGAACAACCAGTTCCTTCTGGCTGTCCTCGAAACCTTCAGGGATGAACAATGGGACTACGACACCACCCGGACCCACAGGGACCTGATCACCCTCTCCGTGGATCCCCTGGATCCAACACATGTCTTTGCCGGTTCCTGGGGGTACGGACTGCTGGAGTACCGCGACGGACAGAAGGTGAACCAGTTCGGGGAGTCCAACAGCACCCTGCAGAGTATTTTTCCGGGAGGCGACTTCATCAGGATCGGGGGCATTGTCCATGATCCCATGGGGAACCTCTGGATGACCAACACAGGGGTTTCGGAACCATTGTCGGTATTGAAAACCGATGGTACCTGGAAAAGCTTCAGGGTGGATAACCTGCTTTCGGATTTCAGCGCGCTGGGCAGGATCCTGGTGACACAGTCCGGCCAAAAATGGGTGATCGTCCCCCGCGGGAACGGACTGTTCGCCATGGACGACAACGGGACCATTGACGACACCTCCGACGATGTGTATGAAAAGATCAGCGTGGTGGATGAATTCGGCAAGGTGATCACCAATGATGTGCACTCCTTTGCTGAGGACAGGAACGGGAACCTGTGGCTGGGAACGAACCAGGGGATCCTGGTGATCTACAGCCCCTACAGGTTATTCACAGAAGGTTCGGTGCATGCCCAGAAGATCTGGGTTCCCCGTGATGACGGGACAGATTATGTGGATCCCCTGCTGGGATCCCAGCTGGTCACCGCCATAGAGGTCGACGGTGCCAACCGGAAGTGGCTGGGGACCGGCGGCGGAGGTGTATACCTGGTCTCGCCCGACGGGACAGAACAGGTAAAGCAATTCAATGCCGCCAACAGTCCCCTGCTCTCCGACAACATTACGGACATCTGTGTGGACGGGATATCCGGAGAGGTGTTCTTCGGAACCGACCAGGGGATCATTTCTTACAAGGGACAGGCGCTGACCGGCAGTTCACAGTATGACAACGTGGTCGTTTATCCCAATCCGGTGAGGGAAACCTACGAAGGCCTGGTAGCCATCAAGGGCCTGGTGGAAAAGACCAATGTCAAGATCACCGATATGGGCGACAACCTTGTGTATGAAACGGAATCGCTGGGGGGACAGGCTGTCTGGGACGGGAAGAATTTCAGGGGCGATCGCGTGGCCACCGGGATCTACATGATCTTTCTCTCCGGCGGGGAAGGTACCCTGTCCCACGTCACCAAGGTCCTGTTCATCCATTAGGGCTTTTCTTTCGATTCTTTCGACCAGGGTGACAAACACAGGAATGATTCGCAGAACAGATTGAATCGTGAAATGAGATGATCCGCAAGACAAGAGGGATTGTGCTGCATACAACCCGCTACGGGGAATCGAGCCTGATCGTCCAATGCTACACCGAACAGTCCGGCAGGCAGTCCTACATGGTCAAAGGTGTACGGAAATCCAGGAAACAGAACCGCTCAAATCTCTTTCAGCCCCTATTCATCCTCGATTTCGAAGTATATCACAAAGAAGGCAGGGAGATCCAGATGGTCAGGGAAGTCAGCCGCGCCACCCCGCTCAATTCCATTCCCTATGACATTACCAAAAGCACCCAGGCCATCTTTATTGCCGAGGTATTGTACCGGGTGCTGAAGGAAGAGGAACAAAATCCCATGCTCTCCCACTTCCTGATCAGCACCATCCGCTACCTGGACGCCCTGCAGAAACCCTCACCCGATTTCCACATCATTTTCATGTTCCAGCTGACCAGGTACCTGGGATTTTATCCACAAAATAATTTCGGTGAAACTGACAGGTATTTCGACCTGGCAAGCGGATCTTTCCGGTCCGGCATGAGCCATCCGGACATCCAGCTGGATGAAGCCGAAAGCAGGCGGTGGAGCCTCTACATGAGTCGCAATTACCAGAATTCGGAAGACATCGGGTTGAACAGCCGGCAGCGGAAGAACGTCCTGGAAGAGCTGATCCGTTTTTACAAAATGCATGTGGACGGGATGGGAGAGATCCGTTCGCTCGAAGTGCTGCACTCATTTTTTCATGGCTAGCAATTCGAATCTACTTTTGAATTTTTCTAAATACTGGAAACTTGCGCGTATATAATTGCGTATAAGCAACGAAATTGCGCATATTTGAGTCTGTAGAAAAGTTCATCATGCATTGCACCCATCCGGGTCCCTTAAGGGTGCCTGGAATAATTTTTTTTATCAGGTGATTCCCGTCCGCACTGGAAAGAGAAATACTGACCCTAAAACTGACCTGCAAAAGCCCGGGCGGGGGAGGGTTTGCCTGCTTCTTCTGCTCATTTCGATTATTTTTCTCTCAGTTCAATCGGATCTGTCTGCACAGAATCTCTACTCCCTCAAAGATGGGAACTGGAATGATCCCACTGTTTGGTCTCTATCCACTACAGGACCGACCTGTAACTGCATCCCGAATGCAAACAACGATGTTTTTGTCCAGGGGCATATCATCAGTTTCGATGTAAACGGTGACACGAAAGATCTTACCATTGAATCCGGGGGCCAACTCAACTGGATAGGCGATTATACGCTGAACATCAATAATGGAGGTACGTTCACCATTGAGAACGGCGGTTCAACGGATGGTAACTCATCTGCTGGTACGATGATTATTTTCAAAAGTGGTCCTACATGTGCCCTTATTGTTGATGATGCTATAAAGGGATTAAACATAGGGGCTGTTCACATTGAAGGGGGGATCACACTGGATATCTCAGGGTCCGGCATCATTAGCATCATTGATGATTTTGAATTTCATGACAATTTCGCGACAGTGACCAATGATTTAACAGGAACGTTTACCATTGGCAGTGATCTGATATTCTTGCAAGCCGGAGGCGCGCACGACAATCTGTTCATCAACAACGAGATCCTGACAGTACAAGGGAATCTTCGTTTTGCGGGATTGAATCAATCTGTTCATAATATTGGTACC
>DSDZ01000195.1 GCA_011048475.1 Bacteroides sp.
CACCAGAACGGATCCCGGGAGAGGGACACTATATCACGGACCGACGGGAGTAATACAGAACCTGTTAATATGCCAGGATCAGGATACACTGTGGATTTACGATCATACAAGCAGCAGGGAGTGTCATGGTCCCGACCCGGGATTCGTTCGGGAACCCAGGTGTTACGGACCGTAGGTCGGGGTGCAACGCCTAACGCGGTGTGCAACATCAAGGTCGGAGTACAGCGCCGGGTGCAGCGCCTAACGCGGTGTGCAACATCAAGGTCGGAGTACAGCGCCGGGTACAGCGCCTAACGCGGTGTGCAACATTAAGGTCGGGGTACAGCGCCGGGTGCAGCGCCTAACGCGGTGTGCAACATCAAGGTCGGAGTGCCATGGGTAGTGTACAGTGCGGTGCCCTGGGCGGCAGGTCAGGTCAGAGCCAGAGGTGGATCAGCAGGAAAAGCAACGGAATGAGGATCCCGGCCAGGACAAGGATCCCGCCGTGCCCGGTCAATCCATTCTTCCCTTTCAGCATGATGATTCCCGATACGGCCATCAGGATGAGGGCGATGGCGAACAGGTCCGAGAACCAGGTCCAGAGCTTTTTGGGCTTGTTGTAATGGAGGTAATCGATTTCCCTGAAGAGGGGACGGTGCCGCACGGTGGTCACCCGGATCCGGCCGGAGGAGAGGTCCACATCGATATGTCCTCCCTTCAGGTAGATCATGAGGGTGTGCTCGTCGGGAAAATAATAGTTCTTGAATGAACTCCGCTCCCCGGTCACCTCCAGGATGGACTCCACTGTGCTCCTGTCCACCGAATCCTTTACGGAAGGCAGCAAAAGGGTATATTCATCAGAGCGGGAGATGATGTCCGCGTCCCAGTGCCTTGCCACGTGGTGGTTCAGGGCAATGCCGGAAATCCCGTAGATGATGGTCATCCCGAAGAACAAATACCCCAGTTCCCGGTGCAGCCACCGGTTCCACTTTCTCCAGTTCATTCAGATCAGGGGGTCACTTCCCGGAACTCGGTGGCTTCGATGAAGTAGTCGGACTGCTCAGCCTCGGAATGAGGCATATCCCCAGTATGGTGCTCACCGGTCTCTGCTTCCTCAGCAGACACTTCAACTGTCTCCCCGATCCTGAAGATCCCCCTGAACGCGACCATGGAGCCCTCCAGGGAAGTCTCGAACTCTTCGATTTCTCCTCCGGTCACCACCCTGAGCTGGGTTTCACCGTCTCCGGCAAGGATAAAGCATTTTTGTCCCCCGTGCCTGCAAACATGGGTGACCATTCCCGAAACGGCCACTTCTTTGTCCCGGTAATCAGCCGGTGCGGACAAGAGCTCCTCGACGGTGGCAGATACGGTTTCCTGCCTCTGGGAAGCTTCCTGTCCCTCCTGCCTGTCTGACCTGTTGCATGCACCCGCCAGGGCTGCCACAACAAGCATCATGATCACTCGCTGCATCATTGTTGATTGTTTAAAATTCGGGGGACTAAAATAGTAAAATATTATTGATTGAAGCTCTGGATGCAGTCATCGAGTTCATCGTAGATCTCGAACACATGGTGCAGCTGAAGTAATTTGAACAGTTCCATGACCTCCTTGTTCACGCGGCAGATCTTGAAGGTACCCTGGTTATTGCTTGCCGCCTTCAGTGCCGAAAGGAACACCCCGAAACCCGAACTGTCGATAAAGGTGATGTCCTGCAAATCAAATGCGAGTTTCACATGGGGCTTCTGAAACAGCGCAAGTAGGCTTTCCTTTACGGGCTCTGCGATGAGTGCGTTCAGCCGGTTGGTGTCCTTCAGGCTCACCACGGTTACCTGATCAATTTTCCTGGTCTCTAGCATATCGCTTTCGGTTAAATAGGGGTGTTATCCAGTTCTTCCAAAGCCATCCGGCTCTGCTGAAGGAATTCGCTGACCATTGCTTCGTAACGCTCCACCTCTTTCCCTTCACGGGCCAGGGATTCCAGGTCTTTTAACAAATCGGCCAATTCGGCCATCCCCATCACCGCGACGGAGGATTTGGCTTTGTGGGCGGATCTGGAAAGGCCGTCGTATTCCTTCCTGCGAAGCAGATCCGGCATGACCACGTTGTATTCTTCAATTTGTTCCCGGAACAGTTCGATCATTTCACGGATGAACTTTGAATCTCCTCCGGACATGGTCTTCAGGTAGTTAAGATCTGCAATCATGATGGCAGGACAGTAGGTTGAAAACTTCTTATGACCACTAAATTTATTTATTTTATTTTTAGAAATGAAACGCTTTTCGGGAAATTCATACCAAATCGAATCTATGAAGAAAACGGTCGTCATTTTTTTATTGGGAATTTTTGCGCTGCATTCCGTCTCCGGACAGCTTTCGTTCACACAGAAAAGACAGCGTGATAAGGCACTGAACGACGGCATCTCCCTGATCCTTAAGGGGGAATATGAGATGGCCAGCGCCAGGCTTACTGAATGCATTGAGCTGGACAGCACTTTTGCACCTGCCTACCTCCAGCGGGCGAGGATCCTGATGGAGTGGGGGGTTAACGGTGATGCCTTGAAGGATTTGGACCGGGCCATCCGGCTGGATCCCGGACTGGGAGAAGCTTATTTTTATAAGGGGTACCTGCTCTACGGGGAGGATTCCACCGGCACCGATGCCATCCTGTTCGACCGCGCCATCCAGAACGGATTCCAGGATCCGTGGGCCTATTATTTCAGGGGACTGACCAGGATGAGGGAAGGCCGGGAAGGAATGGCCGCAAACGATTTCAGCGAAGCGATCGACCAGAAGGTGGATTTTGCGCTGGCTTACCATGAAAGGGCCGGGATCAAGAGAAGGACGGGCGATCTCCAGGGGGCGCTGTTTGATTACAAGACGGCACTCGATTATCAGACCGTTTTTCCGAATGCCTACAACAACATGGGCTCGGTCAAGATCCTTCTGGGGGATTATGAAGGAGCCATCCAGGATTTCACCACGGCGCTCGAACAGGATCCCGGGTTGTATATGGCCCTGAACAACAGGGGGTATGCCAGGTATTTTCTGGGCGACCTGGACGGGGCGCTCCAGGACCTGGATGCGGCCATCACCATGAACAGTGATTTCCCCATTGCCCGACTGAACAAATCCTCGGTGCTGGTGAAGCAGAACCAGATCGAACCAGCCCTGAGCCTGCTGGGCAATGCGATCGAAGAGTACCCCGACGAAGCCCTGCTGCATCTGAACAGGGGACTGATCAGGGAGCTTACCGGCGATCTGAATGGTGCGTGTGAGGACTGGCAACGGGCGAAAGAACTGGGATCCGGGAAAGCGGATGAGTATTTAACGGAATGTAACAACAACTGATTCGGCTATGACTTTGCGATGGATGAATACATGTTTGCTCCTGCTTCTGTTTCATGGGGTTCTGTGGTCACAGGAAGATGTGAAGATCCTAAAGAAAAAATTCAGGACCGACACGGAGGTGGGATTCAAGGAGGCTTGGAAAAGCATTAAGGAAGGGGACAGGTTCTTCAGGGAAGGTCCGGGCACCCATGACCTGGCGCGGGACCATTACCTGTTCGCCCACCAGTACAACCCGGACAATCCGGCGCTGAATTACAAGATCGGGGTCTGTTACCTGAATACGGACGACAAGTATGAGGCCATCAATTACCTCCACAGGGCATTCGAGCTGGACCCGGAGGTGAGCAGCGACATACACCTGTTGCTTGGGGAGGCGTTCCATATGGTGCTTGATTTTGATAACGCCATCGAGCACTACAATGCCCACAAGGAACAGCTTGAGGAGGATGAGCTGCTGGCCTATACCGATGTGCTCACAAAAAAACTTACCGAGTGCCAGCACGGCCGCACCCTTTCCCAGGACCCGGTCAGGGTGATCATCCAGAACCTGGGCGAGGCGGTTAATTCCAGGTTTGATGATTACAATCCCGTCTTTGCCTATGAGGATACCGCATTGTTCTTCACCTCCCGCCGGCCTGTTGAAAAGTCAGAGCGCAATCCCATCGACAACAAGTTCAACGAGGATATTTACAGGGCTGCGGTGACAGGCGATGAATTTGAGGAAGCGGTCAGGCTGGACAAACCCTTTAACACATCCCACAACGATGCCCTCGTGGACATCTCACCGGAAGGGAACCTGATGTTCATCTACAGGGGACACATTGACGGGGGGGATGTGCTGGCCTCTTTCCTGAAGCCCGAGAAAATGAAATGGTCCTCACCCAGGAAACTTGCCCGGAAACTGAGAAGCAAGCAGTCTGAGACGTCGGTCTGCCTGGCACCCGGCGGAGAGGAGCTCTTTTTCGTATCGGCCGACGAGGACCTCACAAAGGGAGGCAAGGATATCCTGGTGTCACGCCTGGATGAGAACGGGAGATGGTCCGAACCCCGGAACCTGGGGGGAGTGATCAATACCAGGTACGATGAGGAAGGGGTGTTTATCAGTCCCGACGGGAAGTACCTCTATTTCGCATCCCAGGGCCACAACAGCATGGGCGGGTTTGATGTTTTCCGTTCCCTCAGGCAGGAGAACGGTGCCTGGTCCGCTCCCGAGAACCTGGGTTATCCCATCAACACCCCCGATGATGAGCTCTTTTTTATCACGGGCCAGGCAGGGATCTACGGCTACTATTCAGCCAACCGCGAAGGAGGCATCGGTGCCAGGGACATCTACAAGGTGATCTTCCTGGGATCGGAAAAAGAACTGATCACCGCCACGGTGGAACAACTGGTGGCTGGACCGCCGGCAGGGAAGACCGGTTTCCTCACCAGGCCGGTGCTGATGCAGCTGGATACCACCCTGGTCGTCACCGGCCGGGTGCTGGATACCATCGGCGGGGTCGCCCCGGTGCTGGCCCGGCTGTCTTTCATTGATCCCGACGACGGCTCCAGGGGGTATGACGTGATCACCAACGACCGGGGCGAATATACGGCCAGGTTGCCCGAGCCGAAGGTGTACGGGGTGGAGATCAATGCCACCGGGTACCTTTATTTCCTGGACATTGTGGATCTTCTCGGGGAGACGGGCGATGAGCGGATCGAGCGGGACTTCTTCCTGAAGAAACTGGAGGTGGGGACCAAGGTGGTGCTGGAAAACATCTATTTTGAAACGGGCAAGGCCGTGCTCAGGCCCGAATCGTTCGATGCGCTCGACCAGGTGTACCGGTTCCTGGAGAACAACCCGGGCATCAAACTGGAGATTTCGGGCCACACGGACAATACGGGCACCCTGCGGATTAACCAGCGGCTTTCCAGGGAACGTGCGAAGGCGGTGGTGGATTACCTGACCGGGAGGGGCATTTCTGCGGATGCGCTGGTGTACGAAGGGTACGCCGACACGCAGCCCATTGCGCCCAACGACACGGCAGCCGGGCGTGAGAAGAACCGGCGGGTGGAATTCAAGGTGATCTCGAAATAGAAGGTGATCTCGAAATAGATTGTTACCTTTACAGCAGGATAACCCCTGCAGGAAAAAAACCACAACAGGTGAAAAGAACAGTCTTCTACCCGGGGCACATCGCCCTGGGTGCAAAAATGATCCCCTTTGCCGGATTTGAAATGCCGGTGGAATACGCGGGCGTGAGGCATGAACACAGGAACATACGTGAGAATGCGGGAGTGTTTGACGTCTCCCACATGGGTGAAATATGGATCAGGGGCTCGGGCGCCTTTGAACTCACCCAGCGGATCACTTCAAATGACGTGCAGAAGCTTGCTCCCGGTCACATCCAGTACAGCTGTTTCCCCAACGACCGGGGGGGCATCGTGGACGACCTGCTGGTATACCGGTTTGAGGAAGATGCATACATGCTGGTGGTCAATGCGGCCAACCGGGAAAAGGATTACCGCTGGATCCTGGAACACAACCGGGAACATGCCGCGGTAGAGGATGCTTCCGACGAGATCTCCATGCTGGCCGTCCAGGGGCCCAATGCAACCCGGCTCCTGCAGAAACTGACCCCCGTGGATCTTTCCGCCATTCCCTACTATCATTTCAGGACGGGAGAGCTGGCGGGGATCAACGATGTGATCATCAGCCATACGGGCTATACCGGCGCGGGAGGGTTTGAGCTGTACGTTCCCAACCGGGAAGGGATGCGACTCTGGGAGAGCCTGTTCGAGGCAGGAAAGGAGACCGGACTGGAGCCGGCCGGACTGGCTGCAAGGGACACCCTGAGGCTGGAGATGGGTTACTGCCTTTACGGGAACGACATTGATGAAACCACCTCGCCCATCGAAGCCGGACTGGGCTGGATCACCAAATTCGTGGAGGGAAACCCGTTCATTCACAGGGAGCAGCTGGAGCTGCAGAAAAAACAGGGGGTGAAAAGAAAGCTGGTGGGATTTGAGCTGCTGGAGAGGGGGATCCCCAGGCAGCACTATCCCATTTTGAATCCCTCCGGGGAAACCATCGGGGAGGTCACCTCCGGGACCATGTCTCCCATGCTCGACAGGGGGATTGGCATGGGATATGTGCAGGTGCCCCATGACGCCGCCGGTTCGCAGATCCTGATCGCCATCAGGAACAAGCAGATCCCCGCCGTGGTGGTCAGGCCTCCCTTTTATAAAGCTGACCAGCTTTGAGTTGCGCGAATCCCGCCGGTTCGGCGGACAGGAACCACATGGTATGATGCAGCAGCATAAGATCGAGGTCTGTTTCTCACCGGCCATGTTCCCCTTTTACGAAAACAGGGAGGCGATCGTGGTGGTGGTGGATGTCCTCCGGGCCAGCTCGGCGATCGTGACCGCCTTTATGAACGGGGTGCGGAAGATCATTCCGGTGGGCACCCTGGAGGAGGCAAAAGAATACAAGGAGAAGGGCTTCATGGTGGCGGCGGAGCGGGATGGCATCGTGCGCGATTTCGCGGACTTCGGAAACTCGCCCTTCAATTTCACCCCCGAACGGGTAGCCGGACAGGTGATCGTTTACAGCACCACCAACGGCACCAATGCCATCCGGCTGGCCTCTGCTGCCTACCAGGTCCTCATCGGGGCATACCTGAACATCTCGGCGCTGGCGGGCCATCTGTTGCGTGAGCAGAAGGACCTGTTGGTGCTGTGTGCAGGCTGGAAGAACAAATTCAACCTGGAGGACACGCTTTTTGCAGGGGCACTGGCGGAGATGGTGCTGCGGGACGACCGGTTTTACACCATCTGTGATGCCACCCGGGGATCAATCGACCTGTACAGGCATGCAAAGGACGATATGATGGATTATCTGGAAAAGGTGGCCCAGCGGCACCGGCTCAAAAAGAACAAGCTGGACGACGTGATCGGGTACTGCCATGAATTCGACCGTACGGACCGGATCCCGGTGCTGACAGAAAACACGCTGGTTGAACTTACTAAAATGAAGTAAAAGTGAGAAACGAACGAATATATGAAAGTTATTCACAATGCTTGGCGAACAATTGCATATCTTATAACTTAGCTGTGATTGAAATAACAACACCTTAAATCTCACATCTGTCATGAAGAAACATAATTTTGCCGCAGGTCCTTCCATCCTCTCTCCATACACCGTGGAGAACACTGCAAAAGGGATCCTGGACCTGGATCAGTCGGGACTGTCAGTGATGGAGATCTCCCACCGCAGTAAGGAGTTCATCGCCATCATGGATGAAGCCCGGAAATTGTTTGCAGAGTTGCTGGAAATCCCCGAAGGATACCATGTGCTTTTCCTGCAGGGAGGAGCCAGTCTCCAGTTCTGCATGGTGCCCTACAACCTTCTCAGCAAGAAGGCAGCTTACCTGGACACCGGGTCATGGGCCAGCAAGGCAATCAAGGAAGGGAAGTTCTTCGGACAGGTGGATGTGGTTGCCTCATCCAAGGATGCGGGCTACTCGTACATTCCGAAGGATTACACCATTCCGGGCGATGCGGACTACTTTCACATCACCACCAACAACACCATTTTCGGAACCGAGATCAGGGAGGACATGGATGCTCCCGTCCCCCTGGTGGCCGATATGTCCTCCGACATCTTCAGCCGGCCCATGGATGTGTCGAAGTATGCGCTGATCTACGGCGGGGCCCAGAAAAACCTGGCCCCGGCGGGACTGACCTTCGTGATCATCAAGGATGACATGGTGGGCAGAGTGGACAGGGCCATCCCCACGATGCTGAACTACAAAACCCACATCGAGAATGAATCCATGTTCAATACCCCGCCCGTGGTGGCCGTCTATGCCGCCCTGTTCACCCTTCGCTGGTACAAGCAGCAGGGGGGACTGAAGGCCATGCACCGGCTGAACATGGAAAAGGCAGCCATCCTGTATGACGAGATCGAGCGTAACCGGCTGTTCGTGTCGAACGTGAAAAACGAGGAGGACCGTTCCATCATGAACGTAACCTTCGTGATGAACGAGGAGTACAAAGACAAAGAGGCCGATTTCCTCTCCTTCGCCACCGGGCGCGGCATGTCCGGGATCAAGGGGCACCGTTCGGTGGGCGGATTCAGGGCTTCCATCTACAATGCAATGCCCAGGTCGTCCGTGGAGGCACTGATCGACACCATGAAGGAGTTTGAAAAGCAAGTATAACCAGAAAATGCAATCCCATGGCTAAAATACTCATAGCAACAGTCAAACCATTCTCGGCCGAAGCGGTGGCCGAGGTGAAACGTGTCCTGGAGGATGCAAAACATGAGGTAACGGTGCTGGAAAAATATCCCGACCAGGCCGCGCTGATCAAGGCGGTAGCGGATGCCGATGCCTTGATCATCCGGAGCGACATCGTGGACAGGGAGGTGCTGGCGGCTGCCCGGAACCTGAAGATCGTCGTCCGCGCCGGGGCCGGGTACGACAATGTGGACCTGGATGCGGCCACCGGAAAAGGTGTGGTGGTGATGAACACGCCCGGACAGAACTCCAATGCCGTGGCCGAGCTGGCATTCGGCATGATGGTCTTTCTCAACCGCAACAAACTCACCCCTGCAACCGGAACCGAACTCAGGGGGAAGAAGCTGGGGATCCATGCCTACGGGGCGGTGGGACGCATCGTGGCCCTGATCGGCAAGGGATTCGGGATGAAGGTATATGCCTTCGATCCCTACATCGACCGGATCATCATCGAGAATGACGGGGTGGTCTGCGAGGAGGGTGTGGAAAGCCTTTACAGCAAGTGCCAGTACATTTCACTGCACCTCCCTTCGGATAAAGATACAAAGGGATCGGTCAATTTCGACCTGCTGCGCAGGATGCCGGAAGGGGCCACCCTGGTGAACACCGCCCGGAAGGAGGTGATCGATGAGGAAGGCTTGCTGAAAATGTTCAGGGAAAGAAAGGACTTCAGGTACCTGTCGGATATAGCGCCCGACTGCAAGGAGGAACTGGAGACCAGCTTCGGGGAGCGTTGTTTCTTCACTCCCAAGAAGATGGGTGCCCAGACCGCCGAGGCAAACAGGAATGCGGGGATCGCCGCTGCCAGGCAGATCGTGAATTTCCTGGAAAGGGGCGATACCACCTTTAAAGTCAATTGATCCATGGCAGTTATTCGTCCCTTCAGGGGATTCAGGCCCTTAAAGGAGCATGTGAAAGAGGTGGCCTCCAGGCCCTATGATGTGCTGAATTCGGAGGAGGCACGGGAGGAGGTGAAGGGAAATCCCCGGTCGTTCCTCCATGTGGTCAAGCCGGAGGTGGACCTGCCCGCGGGAACCCCGCTCCATTCGGATGCGGTATACAACAAGGGCAGGGAAAACCTGGAAAGACTCATCGAAGAGGGGTCCATGCGCCGGGATGCGCATGAGATGTTTTATATCTACGCACAGACCATGGCCGGCAAAACGCAGTACGGCATCGTGGGTTGTGCATCGGTGGATGACTACCTGAACGGGGTCATCAAAAAACATGAGCTGACAAGGCCCGACAAGGAAGAGGACCGGATGAACCACATCCGCGTCACCAATTTCAACGCCGAACCGGTCTTCTTTGCCTATCCCGACCATGCGGGACTGGATGGCATCATCCGGCGGGTAACGGCCGGACCCATGGAGTACGATTTTACCACGGATGACGGGATCGGGCACCATTTCTGGCTGGTCAGCGATCCCGAAACCGGGCGGCAGGTCACAGAAATCTTCGAAAAGGATATTCCGTTCACCTATGTGGCTGACGGACATCACCGTACGGCGGCCGCAGCGTTGGTTGGAAAGGAACGCAGGGACCAGAATCCCCGTCACCGGGGCGACGAAGAATACAATTTCTTCCTGGCCGTTCATTTCCCCGCCTCCCAGCTGACCATCATCGACTACAACAGGGTGATCCGGGATCTGAACGGGATGACACCGGAGCAGTTCCTTACTGCGCTGAAGGAGCGGTTCGAGGTGGAGGAGCGGGGAGAAGAAATCCACACCCCCCGGCGGCTCCATAATTTCGGCATGTACCTGGGGGGCCGGTGGTATTCACTGAACGCCAGGGAGGGCACGTTCGACGACGCAGATCCCATCGGTTGCCTGGATGTGACCGTCCTTTCCAGCCAGGTACTGGCTCCGCTGCTCGATATCACCGATCTGCGAAAGTCCGACAGGATCGATTTTGTGGGAGGGATCCGGGGACTCCGGGAGCTTGTCAGGCGGGTGGACAGCGGGGAGATGGCGGTTGCCTTTGCCCTCTACCCGGTGACCATGAAACAGTTGATGGACATTGCCGACAACGGGATGATCATGCCCCCCAAAACCACCTGGTTTGAACCCAAACTCAGGAGCGGTCTGGTGATCCATTCTCTGGAATAAGTATTATCTTTAGGCAATGGGAGTTGCCGAAAATCTGGAACTGGTCAGGAAGGAGATTCCCGGCCATGTGACGCTCGTGGCGGTGACCAAGACGAAACCGGTCGAAACCATCCTTGAAGCCTACCGGGCGGGTCACCGCGATTTCGGGGAGAACAGGGTCCAGGAGCTCATGCAGAAGAAGGAATCCCTGCCTGCTGACATCAGGTGGCACATGGTGGGGCACCTCCAGAGCAACAAAGTGAAGTTGCTGGTCCCCTTCGTGCATATGATCCACGGGGTGGACAGCCTGAAGCTGCTGAAGGTGATCGAAAAGGAGTCCGCCGAAAACAACCGGGTGACGGATGTGCTTTTGCAGGTGCACATTGCAAGGGAAGAGACCAAGTTCGGGCTTTCGGAGGAGGAGCTGGATGCATTGCTTTATTCTGAAGAATTCGGCCGGGTCACCCACACCCGGATCAGGGGACTCATGGGAATGGCCACCTTCACGGAGAACCGGGAGCAGGTCCGCCGTGAATTCCGTTACCTGAAGGGATTATTTGACCGGCTGCGGGGATCCGTCTTCGCCGGCAGTGATGCTTTCAACCAGCTGTCCATGGGGATGTCCGGCGATTACCGGCTTGCCCTCGAAGAAGGGAGCACCATGGTCCGCATCGGAAGCCTCATCTTCGGACCCAGGAACCAGTAAAACGAAAAGATATGATTGATCTATCCACCACCTACGCGGGATTGAAGCTGAAAAGTCCGTTTATTGTCAGCAGCAGCGGTCTGACCGCCTCCGCAGAGAGAATCACGAAAATGGCCGCAGCCGGTGCGGGTGCGGTTGTGCTGAAATCGCTGTTCGAGGAGCAGATCATGTATGAGGTCGGTTCCATGGCCGAAGGGAGCGGACATACCGAGGCGGAGGATTATCTGAAAGCCTACTCCAGGGAGAGCTCGCTGGACGATTACCTGTCGCTGATCCATAAAGCCAGGGAAAAGGCGAAGATCCCCGTCATGGCAAGCATCAACTGCATGCGCTCCAAGGAGTGGGTCGAGTTCGCCGGACGGATCCAGGAAGCAGGAGCCGATGCCATCGAGCTGAACATCTATTTCCTTCCCATGGACCGGGAGAAAAATCCCAGGGATTATGAAGCCGCCTACCTGGATGTGGCCGCCAGCGTGAAAGAGCAGGTCAGCATCCCGGTGATCGTCAAGCTGGGAAGCGAATTTTCAAGCATCACCTGGATGGTGGACCAGCTGTATAAGAGGGGGATCGCAGCTGTTGTGCTTTTCAACCGCTTCTATGCCCCGGACATCAACCCGGATGATCTGAGCTTCGGATCTGCCGAGGTGCTGAGTTCCCCGGCGGATATCCGCCATTCACTCCGGTGGGTCGGGATCATCTCCTCCCGGATCGGCAAAATGGATGTGGCTGCCTCCACGGGGGTGCACAGTGGAATGGCAGCTGTCAAGCAGATACTGGCCGGGGCCACCGCCGTTCAGGTATGCTCGGTGCTGTACCGCAACGGGATCGGCTATCTCCGGGATATGACCGGTGAAATGCGGAAATGGATGGAAAAGAGGGAATATGAATCTCTGAAGGATTTCCGGGGAAAGATGAACTATGGCAACCTGAAGGATCCTTCCGTTTACGAGCGGGCCCAGTTCATCAAATACTTCTCTAGGATCCATTGAGGAGGGCCGAGGGGGACGACCGTACCTGCCGGCGCCCGGACCTACCGCCGCCCGCAGTTTTTGTCCAGGTACTCCTTTGCTTCGAACACCCCGTACCTGAAGGCCCTCTCGAAGCAGTGGCAGGCATCTTTTCTCCTGCCGAGCTTTTCCGCTAGTTTGCCTTTCTCGAACCAGATTTGTCCGTTCGCAGGATCCAGGTCCAGGGCCATGGCCATGTCATTTTCGGCATACCTGGTGGTCCCCGTGGCCGCATAGGTGCGTCCCCTGGCAAAATAGTACGCAGCTTCCCCGCTGTTCATCTGCAGGGCCTTGTTGAAAGACTGGATCGCATCCAGGTATTTTCCGTGGTCGAACTGGATCATCCCTTTCAGGTAGACCGCCTGGTCATCCAGGGGAAAGTAACGCAGGTACAGATCCAGATCCTCCAGCGCCCCGTCCAGATCTCCGTTCAGGCTCCGTGCCCCGCCCCGCTGCAGGTAGGCGTCAAAACGGGCCGGATCCTGGCGGATGACCCTGCTCAGGCCCGTGACAGCTTCTTCGTAGTCTCCGTCCTCCACCTGGTAACGGGCCAGGAGTTGCACGGCGTCCAGGTTCCTCACATCGCTTTTAATGGCGGACCTGATCTCCGACCGGGCTGCTTTCCCGTTTCCGAGACCGGCGTAGATCAGGGCTTTTTCATACCGTACCCTGCTTTTTTCATACCCCTGTTCATCCAGCGCATTCAGCATGTTCAGGGCATCCAGCACGCTGCCGCGCTCCTTCAGGAACAAGGCCTCCCGGAAATCCCTTTCCCCGCTTCCATACCATTCTTTCTCGTTCCACAGCGCCTGCCACCCTTCCGTCTGCTCCAGGCGGGAAAGGTCCTCATCCAGCAGGATCTGCTTTTCGGAAACCCTGTAACGGGATTCCAGGTGATCCCTGAGCGATCGCAGGGCAAGGGCGGGGCGGTTCAGCTTTATCTCTGTCTTGGCCAGGTAGAAACTGGCCATGCCCTGTCTCCGTCTTTCCACTTCAATGAATGCGTCATGTGCGGCAGGGTAGTGCCCCTGATGAAAATGACAGATACCCAGGTGGTAAAGGATATCCGCATCGCCGGGCCGCTGTTCCAGCGCCTTTTCCAGGAAATGCAGGGCCGAATCGTACTGATCCTTCACCATGCAGGCGCGCCCCGCCAGGTACGGATCGGGCTGATCATCTGCCGGGGCCGCCCATAAGGGTGGCGCCAGGAACAGTGCCGCTGCAAGGAACAACCATTTGTCCATCATCCTCCGATTGCTATTCGATAAACACATCATTGTCTTCTCCGGAGTAAACATAAATGAATCCGGTCAGGGCATACACCTCGATGCCCGTCAGCCGGTATTCATACACATCGCAGATATAATAATAG
>DSDZ01000349.1 GCA_011048475.1 Bacteroides sp.
CCACTCGCGGGTAGCCTGTCCGCCCTCGTATTCTCTTTTTCGGTCAGGGAAAAGGATCACCACGAAAACCATCAGCACCACATTCTTGAAGAAGGTCTCCCAGTTGGTCAATACAAGTGCATCCCCGAAACAGCCGCAATCCTCCACGGGATTGAATACGGCCAGCACAAGGGTCAGCAGGGTGAAAAAGACCATGAAAACGGTCACCGCCCAGGTGACGATTTTTTTCCGGTAACCCAGGAGCAGCATGATCCCCAGTGCCAGTTCAAGGGCCGGCAGAAGGATCCCCAGCGGAAGGGACAATCCGTCCAGGAACTTCAGCCCGAAGGCATGGAAATAATCTGAAAATTTGTATGCGGAACCCAGCGGATCCACCGCTTTCACAAATCCGCTGAAAATAAACACAGCACCCAGCAGGATACGGCTGATTAGTCTCGCAAATCTCATCTCTTCAATTCCAGTTGATTCAGAATGATCTCCGAAATGGCCGAAGGATCTCTCATGGATCCCGCTTCATCTTCACACCTGATCAGCACCAGGTCGTCCACATGATCCCTGAGCGACAGGTAATTCTGCCTGACTTTCTCCTGGAAATCCAGGTCATTTTCGTGGATGTCCCGCTCGCCCTTCAAATAGGCGCGGTCCTCCCCTTTCCGGCGACCGAACAGCTGTTCTCTTGTAAATGACTGCGGCACGCTGAGGAAGAGATTGACATCGGGCCTGGGGAGTGCATGATACCTGAATTCGAAATCAAGGATCCAGTCCCTCAGCCGGTCCCGTTCCTCCCTGTCCGCCACCTTTGCACACTGGAAGGCGATGTTCGAATACACATACCTGTCGGCGATTACCAGGTATCCTTCGCTGATCCAGCCCCGTATCATACCGGCAGCATCGGCCCGGTCACCCGCATAGATCAGTGCCACCAGGTATGGATCCACCCGGTCGATGGCCCCCATCTCCCCCCTGAGGAACCTGGCAACCAGCTTCCCGTAGACACCCTCCTCCAGCCTGGGAAAATGGACGTACCTGAAAGGAATGGATTGTTCCTCCAGGTGCTTGTGAAGCAGTTTCAGCTGTGTGGACTTCCCGGAGCCGTCCAGCCCTTCAATCACGACAAACCGCATGGGCCGATTTCGGATTATTTAATGTAATTTTGATGATTCAGATTCCAAACTTACAAAATATCGCCCTGACTATAGAACATTCATGAACAACTTCTCCACAACCGGATCCCTGTTTTCAAGGTATTTTTCACTGAACCTGGGGGGACGCATCCTTGACCTTTCCGTTCCCCGGGTAATGGGCATTATCAATGTGACGCCCGATTCGTTCCACAGCGAAAGCAGGCTGCAGGATCCGGCATCGGCCGTCCGGCTGGCACGGGACATGCTCGGTGAGGGAGCGGATATCATCGATGTGGGAGCGGTTTCCACCCGCCCGGGTGCGGAGGGGATCAGCGAAGAAGAAGAGATGAACCGGCTTTCGCCCGTCCTGGAAGCGCTGAGAAACGAGATCCCATATGCTGTCATCTCGCTGGATACCTGGAGGTCTGAGGTGGCGCGGCAGATGTTCCGGCGCTTCGGGATCAGTATGGTCAATGACATCTCGGCCGGCAACCTGGACCCCTCGATGCACACCACAATGGCCGAACTGGGCATTCCCTACATCATCATGCATATGCAGGGCACCCCGGTAAACATGCAAAACCAACCCGAATACGGACAGGTGGTGGACGACCTGCTGCAGTTTTTTTCAGAAAGGGTGTTCAGGCTCCGAAGGCTGGGCGTGAATGACATCATTATCGATCCCGGCTTCGGCTTCGGAAAAACCCTGGAGCATAATTACACCCTCCTATCCAATCTGGGATCCTTCCGGATGCTGGAACTGCCGGTGATGGTCGGAATATCTCGTAAATCTATGATATGCAAGGTTTTGGAGACCGATCCCGCACACGCCCTGAACGGCACCACTGCCGCACACATGGTGGCCCTTATTCAGGGAGCTAGCCTGCTGAGGGTTCATGATGTGAAGGAAGCCGTGGAGACCGTGAAGATCTTTCAACAGATTGTGAAAAGCGGTGCAGCCTCTGTGTGACATCTTTTGCTAAATTTGACATCAGATCCGTATCAATGATCCCTGCATTCATTCATATCCGCTTCCTCGATGTGATCGACATCATCCTGGTGGCACTGCTGCTGTACCAGATCTACATGCTGATCAGGGGAACTGTGGCTTTCAATATCTTCCTGGGGATTGCCATCATCTATATCTTCTGGTGGGGCGTCAGGGCGCTGAAGATGGAGCTTCTCAGCAACATCCTGGGCTCGGTGCTCGGCGTGGGGGTCATCGCCCTGATCATCGTTTTTCAGCAGGAGATCCGACGGTTCCTGATCTACATCGGATCCAGGTACGTGGACGGCAACAGGATCAGTTTTGAAAAATTCCTGAACATCTCGCTGGAATCCAAATCCCAGGTCAGGATCAGATCCATTCTGAAAGCCGTTATGCAGCTCGCACAGGAAAAGACAGGGGCCCTGATCGTGATCAAGCGGAAATCAAACCTTGAGATGTACGCCGAAACCGGCGACATCCTGAATGCAGAGACCTCCAGCCGGCTCATCGTCAGTATTTTCAACAAGACCAGTCCCCTCCACGACGGTGCGGTGATCGTTGAAAACAGCAAGGTAAAGGCAGCCCGGGTGATCCTTCCCGTGACCGAGAAAAGAGATCTGCCACCCGAGTACGGGCTGCGGCACAGGGCGGGACTGGGGATCTCCGAGGTGACCGATTCACTGGTGATCATCGTATCGGAGGAGACCGGACAGATCTCACTGGCTGACAGCGGGATCCTTCAGAAAAACATCCCTCCCAAAATCCTCCGCCAGAAGCTGGAGGAACAGTTCGGTTAGCCGGACTACCGGATCAGATGTGCGGACCGGCGGCCACCAACAAGCGCCCCTCCTCCGTATCCGTGAACTGGTTGAAATTATCGATGAACCTCCTTGCCAGGTCCAGGGCCCTCCGGTCCCATTCCTCCCGGTCCGCATAGGTGTTCCTCGGATCAAGGATCCTGCTGTCGATCCCCTCCAGGCTGACGGGAACTTCCAGGTTGAAATAGGGGATCTTCATGGTCTCTGACCTGTCGATGGTTCCGTCCAGGATGGCATCGATGATGCGCCGTGTGTCTTTGATGGAGATCCTTTTCCCGGTACCGTTCCAGCCCGTATTCACCAGATAGGCTGTGGAGCCGGCCGCCTTCATTCGTTTCACAAGTTCCTCTCCGTACCGTGTGGGATGCAGGGTGAGAAAAGCCGCACCGAAACAGGCAGAAAAGACAGGCAGGGGTTCGATAATCCCCCTTTCGGTCCCCGCAAGCTTGGCCGTGAAACCGGAAAGAAAATGGTATTCCGTCTGTTCCGGTGTAAGCCTGGACACCGGGGGCATCACCCCGAAGGCATCGGCAGTGAGAAAGATCACTTTCTTTGCATGCCCCCCCCGTGACACGGGCTTCACGATGTTGTCAATGTGGTAGATGGGATAGGAAACGCGGGTGTTCTCCGTCGTGGAATCATCGTCGAAATCCACCTTCCCGTCCCCGCCCACGGTCACGTTCTCAAGGAGCGCATCCCTGCGGATGGCCCTGTAGATATCAGGTTCATTTTCCTCGCTCAGCCGGATCGTCTTGGCATAGCACCCCCCTTCAAAATTGAACACCCCTTGGTCGTCCCAGCCATGTTCATCATCTCCGATCAGGGCCCTTTTGGGATCGGTGGAGAGGGTGGTTTTTCCGGTTCCGGACAAACCGAAGAAAATGGCTGTATCCCCATCCTTTCCCACATTGGCCGAACAGTGCATGGTAGCGATCCCCTTCAGGGGCAGGTAATAGTTCATGATGGAAAAGATCCCCTTTTTGATCTCTCCTCCGTACCAGGAGCCTCCCACCACCGCCATCCGTTCCGTCAGGTTGAACAGCACAAAGACCTCCGAGTGCAGTCCCTGCTCCTTCCAGAGGGGATTGGTGACCTTGGGGGCATCCAGCATGACAAAATCGGGCCTGAAATCTTTCAGTTCCTCTTCGGTGGGCCGGATGAACATATTCTTCACAAAATGGGCCTGCCAGGCCACCTCCAGGATCATCCGGATGCTCAGACGGCTGTCTTCATTGGCCCCGCAGAAACAATCCACCACGAAGAGGCGTTTTTCCGACAGCTCCTCTGTCACCAAGCGGTAGCAATGGTCCCACACCTCACGGCTGATGGGCTTGTTATCCGAACTTTTTGCCTGTTCCGAACGCCACCAGATGGTGTCCCTGGTGGTGTCATCCATCAGTACATACTTATCTTTTGGGGAACGGCCGGTAAATACCCCCGTATCCACCTTCACAGCTCCGAATTCACTCTCCACCCCCTTCTCGAGTCCCTCCAGCTCCGGGTTCATTTCTTCCTGGTAAAGCTGTTCATAGGAGGGATTGTAAACGATTTCCTTCACTTGACGGATGCCGTACTGCTCGAGTTGTAATTTTTCTAAAATTTCGGTCATCAGGTTTACAATTTAAAGCCAGATTCTTTGATTTGTTATAGATTATAAGTTTATAGCCGGAATCACGATGAAAGTGGTTAATCAAAGATCATAAAAAAAGCGGTAAAATCAAATTTTTTACCGCTTTAATCTGTTTCCGCTTCGGCAGCGTGGCGAACGCTTATCTCAGCGCTGCCTGTGCAGCCGCCAGACGGGCGATGGGTACCCTGAAAGGAGAGCAGCTCACGTAATCCATCCCGACGCGGTGGCAGAATTCCACCGAAGCGGGATCGCCACCATGTTCGCCGCAGATCCCCACCTTCAGGTCCGGACGCGTGGAGCGGCCTCTCTTGGTTCCCATTTCCACCAGCTGACCCACACCTTCCTGGTCCAGTGTCTGGAACGGATCGTCCTTCAGCAGCCCTTTCTCTATGTAAATGGGAAGGAACTTGCCCGCATCGTCCCTGGAATATCCAAAGGTCATCTGGGTCAGGTCATTGGTGCCGAAGGAGAAAAATTCCGCATGCTCGGCCACCAGGTCGGCTGTCAAAGCAGCCCTGGGGATCTCGATCATGGTTCCCACCAGAAAATCGACCTCTGCGCCTTTCTCTTCAAACACTTTTTTGGCGGTGTTGCGGATGATCTCTTCCTGCATCTTGTACTCCTGCCAGGTTCCGATCAGAGGGACCATGATCTCGGGCCGTGCATCCACCCCTTTCTTCTTCAGGTTCACCGCAGCCTCGATGATCGCCCTTGCCTGCATTTCCGTGATCTCGGGATAGGTGTTCCCCAGGCGGCATCCCCGGTGTCCCAGCATGGGATTGAATTCATGCAGGTCACTGACCAGTGATTTGATATCCTCAAGCGAAACCCCCATCTCCCTGGCCATTTCCTTCTGGCTTGCCTCATCATGGGGTATAAACTCGTGCAGCGGCGGGTCCAGCAGACGGATGGTAACCCCGAATCCTTCCATGGCTTCCAGGATCCCTTCGAAGTCCTCCCGCTGGTAGGGAAGCAATTTTCCCAGTGCCCTGCGGCGGTCCTTTTCATTATTGGCCAGGATCATCTCCCGCATGGCCATGATCCGCTCGCCCTCAAAAAACATATGTTCGGTACGGGTCAGTCCGATCCCTTTGGCACCGAAATCACGGGCCACCCGTGCATCATGGGGAGTATCCGCGTTGGTGCGGACATCCATGCGGGTATGCTTTTCAGCCAGGTCCAGGATGGACCCCAGGTCACCGCTCAGCTCGGGATCGATGGTCGGGATCTTTCCCTCCAGCAGATTTCCCGTGGAGCCGTTGAGCGAGATCCAGTCGCCCTCCCTGAAAACGCTTCCGTCCACTGTCATGGTCCTTGCTTTGTAATCGATCCTGACAGCTCCTGCTCCTGACACACAGCATTTACCCATTCCCCTGGCCACCACGGCAGCATGGGAGGTCATCCCCCCGCGGGCGGTCAGGATCCCTTTGGCAATGTTCATCCCTTCAAGGTCTTCAGGAGAGGTCTCGATGCGCACCAGGATGGTAGCAGGATATTTGTCGGCCTCGTCGGCAAAGAACACGACCTGTCCAGTGGCCGCCCCGGGTGAGGCGGGAAGCCCCTGTGCGAGCACCCTCGCCTTCGAAAGGGCCTTCTTTTCAAACACGGGATGGAGCAGTTCGTCCAGCCTGGAAGGTTGCTGGCGCAGCAGCACGGTCCGCTCGTCGATCTTCCCTTCGCGCAGCAGGTCCATGGCGATCTTCACCATGGCCGCTCCGGTACGCTTGCCGTTCCGGGTCTGCAGCAGCCACAGCTTGCCATCCTGGATGGTGAATTCCAGATCCTGCATGTCTTTGTAGTGGTCCTCCAGTTTCTGCTGGATGTCGTTCAGCTCGGCATATACCGATGGCATTTTTTCTTCCAGGGAGGGATACTTTGCCGCACGCTCCTCCTCGGAGACCTTGGCCAGTCTGGCCCACCGCAGCGATCCTTCTTTGGTGATCTGCTGGGGGGTCCTTACCCCTGCCACCACGTCCTCACCCTGGGCATCGATCAGGTATTCCCCGTTGAAGATGTCCTCACCGGTCCCCGCATCCCTGGTGAATGCCACCCCTGTTCCGGAGTTCTCACCCATGTTCCCGAATACCATGGCCTGTACGTTCACAGCAGTCCCCCATTCTTCGGGGATGTTGTTCAACTGGCGGTAATAAATGGCCCTCGGGGTGTTCCAGCTGTCAAATACAGCCATTACGGCACCCCATAGCTGCTCCCAGGGGTCCACCGGGAAATCGTGACCGGTCTGCTTCTTCACCGCTTCCTTGAATTTCTCCACCAGCAGTTTCAGGTCCTCCACCTCCAGCTCATTGTCGTTCTCCACGCCCCTTGCTTCCTTCACTTCGTCCATAATTTTCTCAAATGGATCGATGTCCTCCTTGGACTCGGGCTTCATGCCCAGCACCACGTCCCCGTACATCTGTACAAAACGGCGGTAGCTGTCCCATGCAAAACGCTCGTTGCCGGTCTTGGCGATCAGTCCCTGCACTGCATTTTCATTCATTCCAAGGTTCAGGACCGTATCCATCATGCCGGGCATGGAAACCCGCGCTCCCGAACGGACGGATACAAGGCACGGATTTTCGTTGCTCCCGAAGCTGGTTCCCATGATGTTCTCAATGTTCTTCACCGCAGCTTCCACTTCCGGCTTGATCATTTGAACCACTTTGTCCTTTCCTGATTTGTTGTATTCTGTACAAACTTCGGTTGTAATGGTAAATCCGGGAGGCACCGGCACACCGATCAGGTTCATTTCGGCCAGGTTGGCGCCTTTTCCTCCCAGCAGATTCTTCATATCTGCTTTGCCTTCGGCTTTCTTGTCCCCGAAAGTATACACATGCTTTACATCTGACATTGGAATTTCTTTTTAATGATTAAAAATGAGTTACTTATGGTAAAATTTCTGATTTTTGGAAGTACAAATGTATTCAAAAAAATTTAAATATTATATCTTGGGAGGGTTTATCGGTACCCGTTACATGAAGCGAACCATTCCCGTCATATGGCTGCTGGCTATTTCCATCCTTCCGGGACGGGGACAGGAAGGAACGTATTATTACGGGCCCAACTCAAGACCCGTCACCCGCCAGGCAGAAGCGGTGATGATGAAGGAAGTGATCAAAAGATCGGAAGGCTCCTATCTCATGAAAACCTTCAGAAAGGCGGGCGATGAATGGAAACCGGAGAGCCGCGGGAAGGTCAGGATCGCCTCCGGGGGAAACCAGGTGATCCGCCTCCGGGAAAACAGTTTTTTCCCGCAGAGGATCGTCAGGGAGATGGAACCCCTGGGATCGGGAGATTACCTCTTCAGCGAATATGTCCGGGAGAGCCTGGTAAGAACCGGGACCACCTCCGCCGTGCTGCCCCTGCACCTGGAAGGGACCGTCACCGAATACCATCCAGGCGGCAATGTGAAGAGCGTATCAGAGTACCGGGACAATCAGCTGATGTCAAACCGGAACTGGCTCCCGGACGGATCTCCCTATATCGATTCCGTGTTCTATTCGGCAGACCGGGAACCGGAATATGAGCGGGGCGATGCTTTTTTCAATGGCTATCTCCTGCAAAAGCTTCAGAACAGCGGGATCGACCTCTCCCAGATCGAGGACCGGGTGGTGATCGGCTGGGTAGTGATGGAGACAGGACAGATCGAGGGAGTGATCATCCTGAAGGGAATCGCCAGGCAGCTGAATAATTACCTTGTAGAAACAATCAACGAGTTGCCAGGCAGCTGGGAGCCCGCCCGGCTGAACGGGAGACCGGTCAGGTACTTCATGTCCATCCCCCTGAATTTCACCCACAGGGAAGCCAACTTCCAGGAGGTGGACCTTTCCACCGGCAGGCTCCACTATAGCAAATACTGAATCCCTCTCCCGCCTGATAAATGTTTACTGGAGTTCCAGGCGGATGACCGTATCCACCGGTTTCAGTTTTTCCGGTGGAATGGTCAGGGAAATCCCGTCGCCGCTCTTTTTGATCCGCACTTCGGATCCGTCGTCAAAAAACAGGGCCGATTTGACCTTCGGCTGGAATCCGGGGATCTCCAGAAGACCTCCTTCATGTTCCAGCACATGCAAATAGATGATCTTCCCCTTCCGGGTGCTGGCCCCCCAGTCAGCGGGCTTCACCGGACCAGACCGGGTCCCGTAAATGGTCTCTCCGTAAGTCTCCATCCATTTGCCGATGGCCATCAGGGTGTCCACATTCTCGGGCTGGATCTTCCCGTTGGGCATGGGCCCGGTATTGAGGAGAAAATTGGCCCCGTACCCGGCAGCCCTGACCATGGTCCCGATCAGTGTTTTCACGGATTTGAAGTTCCGGTCAACGATGTTGAATCCCCAGGAACCATTCATGGTCTCGCACATTTCCAGGGGGAGCTGGTCGGAGATGCCCGCTTCATTGAATCCCATGGAATTCTCCCCGGGCAGGTCCCGCTCGAACATCTGGAAATCCTCCCCCGGAAAAGGCATTTTGTGGTGGTTGCTCCCGATGAGCGCACCTGGTTGCAGCTCGTGGATCATGGCGTAGGTCTCATCCAGATTCCAGTCCGCCTCCGGCTTGTCCCACATGCCGTCGAACCAGATCCCCCCGATCTCCCCGTACCGGGTCAGGAGCTCGGTCAGCTGTGCATTCATGTAATCGATATAGACATTCCAGTCCCCCGATTCCGGTCTCCCCGTATAATCCTGACCGGTCCGTCCCCGCGGGAAGTAATCCGGATGGTGCCAGTCCAGCTGGGAATGATAAAAGAACAACCTGATCCCCTGCCGGTCGCATTCCTCCTTCAGCATGCCGATCACATCCTTTCCGTAAGGTGTGGCATCCACCACGTTATAGGGACTGACCTCTGAATGGTACATGGCAAATCCGTCATGGTGCTTGCTGGTGATGGTGATGTATTTCATCCCCGCCTTTTTCACCATGGCCACCCATTCGGCCGGATCAAAATGGACGGGATAAAAGAAACCGGGTAGTTTTTCATAAGCTTCGATGGGGATCTTTTTCTGGTTCATGATCCACTCGGCGATGCCCTCATCACCGCCACCGCCCATGATGGAGTATACACCCCAGTGGACAAACAAACCGAATTTGGCATCCTGGAACCACTCCCGGTTCTGCAGGTTCTCGGGGGCAGGCTCATAATTCTCCTGGGCGATAAGCAAAGGAGTATTCATCCATGCGATGGCAAGGATCAGACAACATAATAAGCTGGGTTTTTGCATGACTGGTTTTTATTCGAAGATACGGATAATCAGTTTAACCGCACTCAGTTGATGATCAGTGAATGATACAAATTCATCAGTTCTTTCCGGATGGTATCCTTATTAAATTGTTGGACAAGCTTTTCAGACTTGCTTTTGGCTTTCGTGTAGAAGGACCTGTCCTGCATCAGCCGGCGGGTCAACCTGATAAATTCTTCCGTGGATCCGGCTTTCAGGTAGGGATTGTCATACAGCAGGGCATACTCCTTCAGGTCCCTGAAAACCACAGGCAGTCCGCACGCTGCAGCTTCCAGCGGGGCCATGGGGCAATTCTCCTGGTAGGATGGAAAGATCAGCATATCCCCCGCCGCGTAAACAAAAGGCATTTTATCCAGGTCCAGCATCCCTGTAAAGGAGACATTGCCGGGCGCCCTGTTCATGCGGGCATGGATCCTCACAAGTCCTTCCGACAGTGGTCCCCACGGCCTTCCACCCACCCAGACGAACCTTGCTTCCGGGATGGCTTCCGCCACATCCAGGAAATCTTCCACTCCCTTCCTTCCGATCAGCTGTCCCACCCCCAGCACCACGAAATCCTCTCCTGTGATGCCCAGCATTTGCCTTCCCCGGATCCTTTTTTCTTCCGTAAACTTCCAGCGTTCGACGGGTACCGGATTGACCAGGCGGACAATCCTTGTGTGTGCCCCCAGGTCCCGGATGGCCTGGGCAACTGCAGGAGAGATGGCGATGCAGACATCCGCATATTCATACACCTTCCTCAGGTACCACCTGCTCAAAGGCATGGTGAACTTCCAGAATGGAAATGATCCATTGCCCGATTCCGGGATCACATGTGCTGTAAACACCCTTCTGCCTTTATATTTCCTGCCCTTCCAGAAATAGTACGGACCGTAGGAATGGCTGTGAAAGACATCCCCCTCCCCTCCATTGTTCACCACCACTTCCAGGTCCTGCTCCTCCCTCAATAATTCCAGTGAATCAATGTAAGCCGTATGCACCCCATTTCCTTTCATTCCAAATGGGGTCTCGCATACCACATGGACTTTCACAGCACAGTCTTTTATACAAATTTATATCCCGGCAGGCCGATTGTCAATAGATAATGGGATCCCGGTATAACTTTCTTTTTCCCCGGTTGACCATCATCCTTCAGCCGAATTACGTAACTTCAAACCCTATTAATCACATATGCTGAACAAGAATCATTGATTAGAAAAATATATCATGAATGACCGGCCCCTAAAACCAGAAAAAACGGTCCTGAACCTGCTGACTTTTGCCCTGCTGATCCTGCTTCTGCCTGCCTGCGGATTGAAAAACAGAAGCGGAAATGACACCTCCTCACCCCGGATTGCATCCGCTGAACTTGCGAAGGAATTTGAGGAAAGTCTTGCCCAAAATATCCTCAGACCATGGTACCCGCGCATCATCGATTCCGCCTATGGCGGATACATCGCTGATCTTGAATACGACTGGACATGTTCTGAAACCTACCGGGAAAAAGTCCTGGTGCAGCAATCCCGTCACCTCTGGACCACCTCTTTTGTCCATAAGCACGATCCGGAAAATGAGGAATTCCTGGAATATGCGGCCCACGGGTTCAGATTTATACGGGATCATATGTGGGATCATGATTTCGGAGGATTCTACTACGCCTGTACCAGGGAAGGCCAACCTGCCGGCACCTACAACGGGGAGAAAAGGATCTACGGGCAGGCGTTTGCCCTGTACGGATTGTCGCAATATTATGCGGTGAGCAGGGACCCGGATGCACTTGACCTGGCCATAAAAACATTCCGCTGGATGGAAGCGGGTGCGCACGATCCCATTTACGGAGGCTATTTTGAACGCCTGAGGCGGGATGGCACACCCGTATTGGAACAGGGCAACCGGGAGCACAGGCCGAATGATGCAGCGGTAACGAATCTGAAGGATTATAACAGCTCCATCCATCTCATGGAGGCCATGACCGCATTTTACGGGATATGGCCGGACCCGCTGGTACGGGAAAGGCTGGAGGAAATGTTCTTCCTGGTCAGGGATACCTTCGTGCACCCGGAAGGATACCTGCAGCTGTTTTTCTACCCGGACTGGACCCTGGTCCCCGGTTCGAAGATGGAACCGGATGAAGAAGGGGGTCACTGGTATACCCAGCACATCACCTTCGGCCATGACGTGGAAACGGCTTTCCTCCTGCTGGAAACTGCCCGGGTGCTGGGACGGGGGGAGGATGAAGCAACCCTCCGGATCGCCAAACGACTGGTGGACCACTCCCTGGAGTGGGGCTGGGATACCGTTCGCGGCGGATTTTTCGATGCCGGGAAGCAGGTGGACGGCGAAATAAAGATCATCAGCCGGCATAAATCCTGGTGGGCCCAGGCGGAAGGGCTGAATGCGCTGCTGCTGATGCATACGCTTTACCCCGAAGATCCGGCAGATTATTACGGACTTTTCCTGAAAATGTGGGATTACATGGACCGGTATCTGATAGATCAGGAGCACGGAGGCTGGTATAACTACGGGCTGGATACCTTCCCGGAGAACCGCACGCAGCGTAAAAGCCATGCCTGGAAAACCACCTACCACAACACGCGGGCCATGATCCATTGCATCCAGATGCTGAAGGATCTGGCCCGGGAAATCAAATGAATGGGATCATGAAGAATCGAGCGATTACTGGCTGGCTACTGTTATGCAGCATTGTACTGACTGCCAATGGCCAGGAAACAACCTGGGAAGGTCCTTCTGTCGATTTTTCACATGGGAAGCTGACTGTAACGGAGAATGGTCGTTTTCTCATTTTTGAAGACGGCACCCCCTTTTTCTATCTGGGCGATACGGCATGGGAACTGTTCCACCGCCTGAACCGGGAAGAGGCGGTCCGGTATCTGGAGAACAGGAGAGAAAAAGGTTTTACGGTCATCCAGGCGGTGGTGCTTGCAGAGCTCGACGGATTGAATGACCCGAATCCCTATGGTCACACCCCGCTTCTGGGCAATGATCCGGAAAGTCCCGATGAACGGTATTTCGAACATGTGGATTTCATTATTCAGACTGCCCGGGAGAAGGGACTGTTCATAGGACTGCTTCCCACCTGGGGAGATAAGGTGGACAAAAGATGGGGCGTTGGACCGGTGGTATTCAACGAAACAAATGCTTATGCATACGGGCAGTGGCTGGGTAACAGGTATAAAGACGTGCCCAATATTATTTGGATCAACGGTGGTGACAGGCCGTGCGATGGTGCAACCGGGGTCTGGGATGCCCTGGGGAAAGGGATCAAATCGGCGGATAAGCAGCACCTGATGACATTTCATCCCAATGGAGGTTCCTCCTCCTCGGCCTGTTTCCATGACAGTGAATGGCTGGATTTCAACATGTTCCAGTCCGGGCATTCGGAGAAATACATATCCAATTACCGGATGGTCGCCGCTGATTACGGGCTGCAGCCGGTAAGGCCCTGTATGGATGGAGAACCCTGCTACGAGGACCACCCGGTTAACTGGGACGGGGAATACGGATGGTTCGATGATGAAGACGTGCGCCGGGCGGCATACTGGGCCCTTTTTGCAGGGGCACACGGACATACGTACGGGTGCCATCCCGTATGGCAGATGCTGGACGCGGGAAGGACCCCGGTGGGGAATGCGAGGAACTACTGGCACCGGGTGCTCGACCTACCGGGAGCGTGGGACATGATCCATGTAAGGAATCTCATGGAATCCAGGCCGAGGATCACGGGCGCGCCGGATCCAGCCATGATCGTTTCGGATCCGGGCAATGAAGTGAACCATCTGCAGGCTTTCAGGGGAGAGGGTTTTGCGTTTATCTACCTGCCTTCGAACAGGAGCATCACCG
>DSDZ01000524.1 GCA_011048475.1 Bacteroides sp.
ATCTTCTCCATGATCTCCCGGCAATTCACCTTTTCGAAAATCAGGTCAACCCGCCTGATATATTTTTCTTTCATTTTTCGATGGTTTGATTCGGTTTACTTCTTCATGTATCCACGCAGGATCTCGGTCACTCTTTCCGGTGTCAGTTCAATGTAAGGTGTATCATTGATCAGCATGGCGGGAGCTTTGTGGCACCAGCCGATGCAGTTGGTCTCCAGAAGGGTGAATTTTCTGTCTGAAGTGGTTTCCCCCACCCTGATCTTCAGGGTGTCTTCAATGGTGTTCAGGATGTCGTTCTTGCCCTTCATGGCACAGGAAATGGTTTTGCATATCCGGATCACATACTTACCCCGGACCTCCGTATCAAGGAAGGAGTAAAAAGTGGCGGTCCCGAAAACGTCGGCAGCAGAAATATCCAGTTCCCTTGCCACATCCACCATATCCTGACTGGTCAGGTATCTGTTCTGTACCACCAGATCCTGCAGGATCGGGAGCAGACTTTCCCTGGTTCTGCCATGCTTATTGGCTAGTTCCCTGACCAGTTCGTTTACGATAAAGGTCTCCATGGTTATAAATATTGTTAATTAAAATGTTTACCTCTAATCAGTTATCTTCCCCTCTGTTATTTGATTCACAAATTGAACCGGTAAAATTATACTTTTGATGTGAACCATATCACAACAAAAATCATATTTTTTCAAGATGTCCCGAAAACAGATTCGATCTAAATAAGAAAAAAGTGCATCGGATTCAAAAATAACTAACGATTTAGTTGCATAACTAAAACTTTAGTTATATATTTGCGGAGAATCCGGGTAAAAAAATATGCCGATGACTTCACTGACCAAAGCGGAAGAACAGGTGATGCAGATCCTCTGGAAGGAGAAAAAAGGATTTGTTAAAGATCTGCTGGAGCATTTTCCGGAACCAAAACCTGCTTATAATACTGTTTCCACGATCATCCGGATCCTTGAGAAAAAAGGTTTCGTGGCGCACCGTTCATACGGAAAATCTCATGAGTATTATCCGCTGATCAGTCTGGAAAGGTACCGCAGTGACCGGTTCTCAAGCCTGATGAAGAACTATTTCAACAATTCCATGAAGCAGGTGCTTTCCCACTTCGGGAAAACCGACTCCATAGATATTAAGGAGGCCGATGAGATCATCCGCATGATGGAAGAACTGAAAGAAAAGGCAGGATACAATGAATAACCTGTTTACATATCTGCTGGAGCTGAACATGGCCATGGTGATCTTGTATGCCGGTTACAAGCTTTTCTTTGAAAGAGACAGGAATTTCCTGGTACGCAGGCTTTATCTGCTTGCCACAATCATCATCCCGGTATTGCTGATCCTGCTGCCCGACACTGCAAGAAGCTTTACGGGCAGGCTCTCACCCCTGGTCATTCACCTGGACCAGGTCACGGTAACGGCGTATGGTCAGGCACACGGTGCGGGTGGTTCGCTTTCGCCCTGGTCCTGGCTGATGATCCTTTATCTTTCGGTGGCCACGCTGGGCATGACCCGTATGATGATCCAGCTCGTCCGGATCAGACGGGCGGTAAAACAATCGGCGCGACTGGAAATGGATGGGGTCACGCTGTATGCGAACCCCGGCCTGCATGCAAGTTCTTTTTTCAGTTATATTTTCATGGATCCGGCCCGTGTGGGCCAGGAATCCTTCAACCACATTCTGGAACATGAGCTGTTCCACAAACGCGGGTGGCACTCGGCAGACCGGATCCTTGCGGAACTGGTCGTGATCATTCACTGGTTCAATCCCGTGGCATGGCTGCTGCGGAGATCGGTGATCGAAAACCTGGAGTACCTCACCGACTCGGCAATGGTTGAAAAAGGAACCGACCTGCGCCATTATCAATTGTCTCTACTCAACCAGTATATGGGAAGCGCTTCCATAACCAATCAATTCAACAGTCAAATCAAAAACCGAATCAAGATGCTAAACAAAAATTACAAACAGGGAAGCATATGGAAGCTTGCCATGATCTTCCCGCTGGCCTTTATGACAATGTTCTTCTTTTCATGTACCGACAAGGATCAATCCCTTCCTGCCGTTGATGAAAACCAGGAACAGTCAATACTTGAAGGCGAAGTATTCTACATCGTGGAGGAGATGCCCACCTTTAACGGGGGAGAACCCGCCACGGAGTTCCGTAAGTACATTGCGCAGAACGTGCGTTATCCCGTGGAGGCAGCTAAAAATGGCGCTACCGGGAAGGTGTATATCAATTTCGTGGTCACACGGGAGGGAAAAGTGGTGATCCCGGAGAAAGAGGAACTGGCAAAAATCTCGGGCAAAGCCTTGGACGAAGTGGTTGTCGTGGCCTACGGAACCATTTCGGAAAATGATCCCCGCCCCGAGGAAAAGTACATTGATCTTCTGAAGGAGGAGGTGATCAGGGTGGTCAGCACATCTCCCGATTGGAGCCCGGGCAGGCAGAGGGGGAAAGCGGTCAATGTGATATATACATTTCCCGTCAACTTTGTGCTGCAGTAATCGTTCCGGATTTCTTGTTATTTGCTTCTGGTTTGCCGCTGGATTGCTTCTGTGTGGCCAGGAGCCGGATCGAACACCGGATCTGCCGGAGGGTGATCCTCAGGAGTTCTACCTGAAGGCGCTCTCCGAGATCCGGGCGGGCAGGACCGACAGTGCCCTCCGGACGTTGCAGGCGGCCCTTCAACTGCACCCGGACAGCCATGTTGTCAAAAGATTGCTGGCGGCACAGCTGTTCGAGGCGGGGGCATACCCGGAGGCGAATACTTACTATGAATCCTTTGCCCGGGAGGACAGCGGGAACGCGGAGGCATGGCTGAAGCTTGCAGAGATCGCCTCCTTCAGGCAGCAATATGACAGGACGATCCCGCTGCTTCGCCATTTGCTGGACATCGATTCTGCAAACCTCGGCGGACTGGTGCTGCTGGGCGAGACCCTCACCAGGATGAACGACACCGCGGCGGTGGCTGTATATGAGAAGGCTCACAGACTTTTACCCGGAAACCAGCAGGTAAGCTATGCGCTGGCCAACTGGCATATCCAGCTGGGCAGGCCGGGTTATGCGGTTCCCCTCTGCGTGCAGGTGCTAGAAAAAGATACGACCAACATCAGGTTTTTAAAATTGCTGGGATTTGCCGCCTATAAACTGAATGATTATACCGCAGCAGCAGAACATTTCCGGGAAGCGATCGCACTGGGCGATTCTTCCGCATTCTCTTTCAAGTATGCCGGGATCGCCCGTTACCTGGATGTCTCCTTTCCGGAGGCGATCCGTTTTCTGACAGTGGCATCCCGGCTGGACAGCACCGATGCGGAAGTGCACTTTTTCCTGGGGACCAGCCTGGGGACGACCACCAGGAAAAAGGAAGCCATGTTCCATTTGGAAAAATCGCTGGATCTGATCAAACCTGACCCGGCTGTCATCGCCAGGATCTATTCGGAACAGGGAAACATCATGCGGCTGGAAACGGAATATGAAAAAGCCTACTCGTTTTACCAGAAAGCCTGGCAGGCCGATACCACCAATCCCATGGCGGTCTATTACATGGCCTCCATCCTGGACAACAGCCTGCAACGTTCAAGGGAAGCGCTGGCCGACTACAGCCTGTTCCTGGAGGTGCTGGACAGGATGCCCGCCGATGCTTTAGGAAAGAACAGTCAGATCCCCACCATCAGGGGGATTGTCGTGGACCGGATCGAATTGCTTCGGGAAGAGCTCTTCTTCCGTGACGGTTTTGATTAATCCAACTTAAATCGTCACATTTGCAGGACGAAATATTCTTTCAAATGAATGTTCCTATCGTCCAGCTGATCCAGGGGATGCTGGCTCCCGGACTGATGATCTCGGCCTGCGGGTTGCTCCTGCTGGGCATGAACAACAAATACAGCCTGGTGGTTAACCGGATCAGGCTGTTGAACGAAGAAAAAAGAAACCTGTTGCACCGGGAAAAGACCGACCAATTGGACAACAACAGGTTAAACAACATCGAACTTCAGATCAGCCATCTGATCGGCCGCATCTCCCTCGTGCGGAATGCGGTCTTCAGCTATTCCCTGGCCGTGGCACTGTTCATCGTGAGCTCGGTCCTGATCGGGATCACCATTAATACCAGGACCCCCGGTTTTGACTGGCTCATTGTCTCCTTTTTCTACGCCGGTATGTTTGCCGTTTTCGTGGGGATCATTTTTGCCGCCGTCGAGGTGTGGAAAGGCTACAGGATCGTCAAGATCGAGATCTCCGAGGTATTCAGGCACCAGAGCTGAGCCGGGACTACCGGATCACCAGCTGTCTGACAAGTGACTGCGTACCGGTCCGGACCCGGACCAGGTACAGGCCCTGCTGCCAGCCGCTTACCGGAAGGATCAGATCATGTTCGGCCGGATGAAGCAAGGGATAATGATCCGCGTACATATGCCTTCCGGAAACATCAAACACCCCGATCTCCAGGCTGGTCTCCCTGTTGAGCACGAAACGCAGATGGGCTTCGTCCGAAACCGGATTGGGGAAGAGCAGGAGGTAGTCCATTTCCTGTCCCGGCTCCTCAATTTCTCCGGTTCCCGTATACAATGTTCCTTTCAAAGCCTTGCCCTCCGGATATGAACGGCCCTCCCTGTCTGCAATGTAAACGCCGACCCAGTCCGGCCTGTCCGGAGGCTGCACCAGGTCGCTCCGGAACATCTCTTCCCATTCCTGGTCAGTCAGTCTTTTAAAATCCAGGGTGTTCATGGTGTGGAACGAAGAGACCGGTCCGGCGAAAGCCATGAGATGCTCCGGGTTGCATGGATTGGGGGCAAGAAACACGCCCATGTTGATCAGTCCGTTCCCCACATGCATGACCTTCCCGATCACGGTTCCTTCGTAGGTGGTGGGCTGGGTGTGTACGTCCGCCACGGTGAAGTCCATCCACAATCCCTTTTCCACATCGAAAAAGAGATCGGTGAACCAGCCGGTGACCGAAGGGCCTGAAGCCATATATTCATTGATCATGGTCTTCAGGAAGGTAACTTCCGATTCGGACAACTGCTGCCGGTCAAGCTCTTTCTGCGCAATGACCGCCAGCCGGTCCATGATCTCCGCGTAATTGTCGTAATAGGCAACGATCCTCTCTTTCAACTCCACCTGTTCGCCGGTGAGAACCCCTTCGAAGAACCGGGAGGCATTCCGGGCAAAAATTTCCAGTTTCCCGTAGAAATCAGGGTAGGGTTCCACGTAGGTGTAGGGATAGGAACATGCCGTTCCTCCGGTATAGGATTGCTTGCCATACAGAATGTTGTCGTGCCTGAGCTGCGCCCAGGAGGTGAGCTGGGTATTCAGTTTCTCATGGTGCCAGGCTGTGGTCTGCATGAAATAGGGCAATTTGCCGGACGACGCCGGGGGATTCAGGCTGCGAATGGCTCCGAGCCACGTGTTGTAGAGCGACTGCTCCCAGAATTCCTCGTCGTAACTGTCGATCAGGTATTTCAGTCCCGCCATGCTGGAAGCATATTTGCAGCTCTCCAGCTGGTCCTCGAGGAGTGCCAGGGCATCTTCGTTTCCCAGTGCCGCCATGGCATCCAGCGGATCGGGCAGGGGCCTCCATATCTTTTCTCCCTGGTATACGATCCGGTCGAACACCACCTGGCTGAAGACATAGGAGTCGATCAGGAATTTCTGACCCAGCACCTTGTAGGATACCGGGAGTTGTCCCGGATCGGCTGTCCAGGGATCCACCAGAAAGAAATTGGACATGATTTTTTGTCCGTAATCGTCCGATGCGTTCAGCGCTTCCGAGAACAGGCCGAATGTTTCCGCATCGAAAAGGTCTCCGGGTCCCGACAGCATTCCGTCGCTCATTGATTTTAACTCCCCCGGGGTCAGGTTGTCATCCGGGCCCACCATGAACGAAATGATCTCCTCATGTTTGAGAAGGTTGTCCATTTCCCCGCATCCGTAAAGCACCTTGTTGAGCAGCAGGGCATTCAGCTGCATTCGTCTGAGCTCCTCTTCGGTCCAGTTGGGTTCCCAGGGATTTTCTGGGGGAGCGGTCAGAAGAAAATCGATCCTCCCGAGCCACATCATGGCCCTGAAATATTTTTCCAGTGTGATCCTTCCATCCGGGGTATAGATCTCCTTGTTGTAATGACCCCGGGGGGTGAACTGGCTGAAATCGATCCTCCTTACCCGGTCTGCCGTAAAAAGTTTCATGTAGGTCATCTGCTCGGACGCCGCTGCGGCCATCACCTCGTCATATTTTTCGCGGGAATCAAACTGAGGCAGATATTCCGCTCCTTCGGCCAGGGAGAGGGGTACCGCAATGAACAGGTCCACATCCTTCAGGCTCTCCGAATACCTTTCATCTGAGGCATAAGCAGAGGCCACCTGCGGAAAGTGGTCATACATGGCATGCAGCAATTCAAGCAGGTTTGGCTCAAGGAACTGCCATTCGATGGTCTGCAGGATCGCATCGTATGAATTGTGCAGGGTATTTAAAATGAAATCGGAACTGAGGAACAGCGGAAGGTCGCTGCTGTAAAGGCTGATGAACGCGCTGGCCCAGTCATAGGAATAAAACCGTTCGGAAACCATGAAAAAATGATTTCTTAACAACTCGTTTTCATCCTCCGTGAAACCAAATTCCGCATCCAGCGTATCATACCACGGAACGGAACCAAGGTCGGCCGGGTACTGGCGGTCAGAATAATACACGGTCTTCGGGGGATAATCATCCAGGAGTGCAGAGGCCGAATAATCCTGATGCGATTGCAGGAACTCCATATATGCTTCCGGGGAGAACGTACTCTGGGCTTTTATTTGCATAGCTCCCGCAAAAACGAGCGCAGCCGGGACGATGAGGGAGATGAGACGTTTCATGATGCAGGGGTTTTCAGTGGCAAGTTATTATGAAATGTGTTGATTTTTCAATAGATAGATGCATTCCCGGCCGGAATGGTTGCGCGGTACGGATCAGTTGCGTGAAATGCCGAATTTTCACTAATATTGAATACATGAAGGAGGTACATACCTATTACAAAATCAAGGGTTCTCCGGAAGAGATCTATGCGGCACTGACCAATCCCTTCTCCATTGCGCTCTGGACAGGGCACGACGCTGTGATGAAGGAAGAGCCCGGAACGGAGTTTTCCCTTTTCGACGGAGACATTGCAGGAAAGAACCTGGCTTTCGAGAAAGACCGAAAAATCGTTCAGGAATGGTATTTCGGTGACCAGGAGCAGGAATCCATTGTCACCATCACCCTGACACCGGACCGGTTCCACACTAAAATAGAACTCCATCATACCCACATCCCGGATGAGGCATACGAGGAGATCGCCTACGGATGGGACCATTATTATTTCGGGGGATTGAAGGAATTTTTCGAAAAATGACACTTCATGGCCCTGCGGAAAATTCTGCCGTTTTTCCTGCTTTTGCTCGCCTGCTGCCAGGTTCCGGGACGGGGCCTGGATGAAATCAAACGCAGCGGGAAGATCTATGTGGCCTTTACCACGGACGATCTGAAAAATATCAATTACGACCTCGCCCTGGAATTCGCCCGGTACCTGAATGTGGATCTGATCGAGGTGGTGATCGACTGGGAGGAAGCATTCATGCAAGATGGTGCCGTCCCCGGGGGACTGGAAACCGATCCTGACCTACGTTACACCCCCGATGCCCTCAGGAAATCGGACATCATCTGTTCCACCTTCACCATCATCGAATGGCGGAAGAAACTGTTCGGATTCGCAGAGACACTTCAGTCGGCCGAGCTGTTGATGATCCGCAAGAATGAGGAGATGCCTGAGGATTATACGGACCTCGCCGGGAAAAAGATCGCCTTCATGGGTGCCACCACCTTCGAACAGCACCTGGAGCAGATCAACCGTTCCATCGGCGGCGGTATCCACTTGGTACCCACGGGGAGCAGTGCGGAAACGCAGCGGCTGATCGAGGATGGAAAGGTGTACGGGATCGTCCTGGATGCAGATGAGGCATTGAACTTCAATGCGGCCGGTGGCCAGAAATACAAGATCGCTTTCCCCATCAGTGAGGTGACCCGGACGGCCTGGGCTGTGGATAAGAACAATCCGCTCATCCAGGAAGTGGAGAACTTTTTTGAAACCATCGCCGGCAACGGGGTGCTGGATGAAATTTTCCACCGCCGCTTCAGGATCACCTACTCCGCATATCTGGACATGCTCAACAGGAACCAGAAACTGGTCCGATACACGAGAGATCTCCAGGAAATCCTGGCTTCGGGAAAGATCGTGGTGGCGTTGCGCGAACGCAACTTCATCTACAGGCAGAACGGACAGAAACAGTTCATGCACGCGCTGGCAGAGGAATTTGCAGATTACCTGGGCGTTTCCCTGGAGTTTGTGATCACGCCCTATTTCGGCAGGTACTGGGAAAACCGGGAGGGAAAAATATTCAGGGATTCTTCTTACACCCCGGAATGGTTCAATTATTTCGACCTTGCATGCGAGGTGATCGCTCCCCTTCCCTGGCGGACCAACAAGGTAAACCTGGTCCCGGTGTATCCTTCGGCTTACACGGTGGTGGCAAAAAAAGAGACTGATATCCGTTCCATGGAGGACCTGGCCGGTCTGCGGGGAGTGACGGAAAAGGAGACCGTCTACGAAGATATCCTGCGGAAGCAGGGGATCACCAACTATTACCATGAGCCGATCAACAAACATATCCCGGATGTGGCTGCGGGGAAAGCGGACTACACGATCATTTACAATGCTTTCTATGAACTCTCTCCCTATCCTGATATTGAAGTAAAGCTTGAACTGGGCAGCCTGGATGTCAGCTGGGCATTGAGGAAGGACCAGCCGGAGCTTCAGCAGGAAGTTGAGCGCTTCATTTCCCGGTCCCGGGAACAGGGATTGATCAGGATCCTGCTCAGGGCACTGACCGGAAACACCCTCCAGTCCCCCGAAGCATTTCTGCACAGTTATTATGAAAGCTTCCAGACCGGGCAGCTTCCCTATGTCAACTACGGGGCCGACGACGGACTCCCACAGGAGGATGTATTTTCCAACTTTCAGGACGGAAAGGGATACCTCTGGTTTGGAACCAATTCCGGGGCGGTCCGGTATAACGGCAGGGAAATGGTCGTGTTCAACCATGACCAGGGGCTGCCGGGGAACTCGGTCAGGGATATCCAGCAGGATAGCAGCGGATTGTATTATTTTGCCACGACCGGGGGCATCGCGAAATTCCGCGGCGATACCACGTTGGACATTTTGCAGGAAGGGACTTCCTTCAACCAGGTGTTTGTCGATTCCAAGAACCGTAAATGGTTCATCGGGGCGGACGGTCTCCACATGGAGAACGCGGCGGGTGAGGTGAAGTTTCTCAATGAAGCATATCCCATTCTCCCCGGGGTGATTTACGACCTTACGGAGGACCGGACATCCGGTCATCTTTTCCTGGCAACCGTGCTGGGGATCTATCTGGTTGATCCAGAAGGGGAATCGGTGAGCAGGCTGAGTCAGACCGATTGTTATTCCCTGTATATTGACCCCTCCGACAGCATCTGGATCTCCACCAGGGAAGGGTTGTTTATCGCCCATCTGGGGGACCTGGAGAGCGGGCGGTTCGCTTCATCCGCCCGGAGCCTGAATAAAAGGCTCCGTTTCCCGGCCCATGTGATCACCGACATCATCCCAAATCATTACGGTTCCGTCTGGCTGGTCACCGATTCCAGGATCCTGCAGGTCATATCCACCGACCAGGAACCCATTGTGTATGAGCAGGAGATCGGGATCAAAAACAACAAGATCCTCTCATTTCTGATCGACCGTGAGGACAATCTGTGGATCGGTTTCTCCGGAGGACTGCAACGGCTGACCAACCGCAGGGGACTCCGTAATTTCTATCCCGGGATGATCGACAGTTACATCTATTCCATCTTCCAGGACGAACGGGGACGGATATGGATCACTTCCGACAACGGTATCTATTATTTCCGGGATGATCAGATCAGCAGTTTTGCCCCTCCGGGCGGGACAGGCGATAAAAAGTACACCGGGACACTGCTGCCTGACGGAAACATTCTTTTTGCCAACAACCAGGGCCTCTATGAGATCAGCAGCCGCACGCTCGGGATGGTGCGCCAGCACAGGTTCAGTCAGATGGCGCACAGTCCGGAAAACCTCTTCATCTCCTCCCGTGGCGAGATCTTCCTGCTCACCGGCATCAACGGGATCATCTATTATTTCCCTGATTTCCAATCAGATCCTTTGCATCTGAAAAACCGCTGTACCTCCAACATTATGCAGCTGATCGAGGTGGACGGACAGGTCATGGGGGGTACCAGCAGCGGGGTGGTGGTCTTTGACGGGGAGACCTTCGTGTTGCTGGAGGAGACCGACTGTAATGTGTGGTCGCTGATGAAAGACCAGGACCGGGTTTGGCTGGGGACCGATTGCGGGATCGGGCTGACAAGCAGGGGGGATTTCGGCCAGATCGAGCTTTCGGGATTTGACAGGGACCTTGTGATCAAATCCATGATCCCCGCAAAGAACAGGAACTACCTCTGGGTGGGGACCAACAAAGGCTTCAGTTATTTCAACAAGGAAACAAAGGAGTTCGAGTTTACCATCAACACAAAAGACGGGCTCAGCGGGGATGAGATCACCCCGGGCGGACTCTTCATCGACAGCAATGACCTGCTATGGGTAGGAACCTACCACGGGATCTCCAATTTCAACATCAGGGCCAGGTCTTCCAATCCCCTTGCACCGGTTTGTTACATAGAAAAGATGTTCCTGAACGGAGAACTGACCGATCCCGTGAACAACCGGGAGTTTTCCCACAGGGAGAACAACCTGGTATTTGAGATCAGCGCCCTCTCCTTCTCCGATGAAACATCCGTGGAATATGAATATTACCTGCGGGGGACAGGCCACAATTATTCTTCATACCACCGCGGAAGCGAATACAGGGCCAATTACAACAACCTCCCGCCGGGCCATTATGAATTCATCTATAAAGCGAAAGGCAAGAACAATATCTGGGGTTATGCCGAAAAATACGAATTTTCCATCCGGAAGGCCTGGTACCATACCTGGGTGTTCCGTTTCGGGGTTATCCTGACCCTCCTGCTGGGCTCCTACCTGTTTTATCTCATCCGGATCAGCACGATCAAGGCTCAGAAAAAAAGGCTCGAACAACAGGTGCGGGAACGGACCCATGAACTGGAGGTGGCAAACACCGAAATCGAGGCGCAGCGGGATTATGCGCGCTACCAGCGGGACCAGATCGCGCAGCAGCAGAAATCGATTATGGACAGCATCAACTATGCCCAGACCATCCAGAATTCGCTCCTTCCCTCTTCCTCTGTTCTCGGTCAGCTGCTGGCAGATCATTTTATTCTTTTCAAACCCAGGGATGTGGTCAGCGGCGATTTCTACTGGATCAGCGAACATCGGGACCATTTCTTTGTGGCCGCGGCCGACTGCACGGGGCATGGTGTCCCGGGTGCCTTCATGAGCATGCTGGGAATGGCGCTGATGAACGAGATCGTGAACAAGCAGCCCGAGATCGATCCCGCCGAGTTGCTGAACCAGCTGCGCAGCCAGATCATCCTCACCCTTCATCAGAAAGGGATGCCGGGAGCCGCCAAGGACGGAATGGACATCGTGGTCTGCAAAATTTCCAAAGACAGGGAAAAAATGTGGTTTGCCGGCGCCAACAATCCCCTGTACCTGATCCGGAACGGGGAGCTTACCGAATTCAAAACCGACAAGATGCCGGTATCCATCCACGAGATCATGAAACCGTTTTCGGGTTTTGAGACCGGACTGAGACCGGGCGATACGGCCTATGTTTTCTCCGATGGGTTCGCGGACCAGTTCGGCGGTCCCTTTGGAAAAAAATTCAAATACAGGAATTTCAAGGAGCTGCTTGTTTCCGTCCATTCAAAGGAGATGCACGCCCAGGTACAATTGCTTGATGAAGCATTCGAAAAATGGAAAGGCGATCTCCAGCAGATCGATGATGTGGTGGTGATCGGCATGAAATTCTGAACCCCCGCTGTAACTTTTTCCACCCCCCTGCCGTCCTACGACTGAATATTAAAACTGAACAGGCATGAAAAAAATGATCGCATTGCTTATCGCCGGTATCCTGATCATCCCCTTGTATGCGCAGGAGGCTGAACCGGCCATGGAGCCTGAACCGTCAGAGGTGCAGGAGGTTGAGGAAGTACAGGAGGTTGAGGAAGTGCAGGAGATCGAAGAAGTGCAGGAGGTTGAGGAAGTGCAGGAGATCGAAGAAGTGCAGGAGATCGAAGTAGTCGAACAGGATTGGGCTGAATCAGAAACCGATACAATAATTGTCGACGGGGAAATGAAAGTGCTGAATGCCCCTGAGGGTACAAAAATCACCCTTGGTGAAAACGAAGTCCTGATCATCGAGGAAAGCGGGGACACTGTCCGTGTGAAACTGGGATCCAAAGGCATCAGCATCGTGGAAACCGAAGAAGGGACCGCCATCAATATCATCGACATGGAGGAACAGGAGGGGGATGAACCGGAAGCGCCGGAAAAACCGAAGAAGAAAAAATTCAAACCGCATTATGCGGGATTCGAGGTCGGCCTGAACAACTATTTCACTCCCGGTTTTCAGATGAGCCTTCCTTCGGATGAGCTTTTTATGGACCTGAATACAGGAAGGTCCTGGAACTTTAATGTGAATTTTCTTGAGTACGGGCTCGGACTGGGCACAGATAAGGTGGGGCTCGTGACCGGACTCGGACTGGAATGGACCAACTATGTTTTTGACGATCAGAACAACATCCGGAAAAATGATGAGGGGGTGATCGTCGAATACGTGCCGGTGGATGCGGGAAACATTGTCAAATCCAAGTTCAACATGACCTATATCACGGCACCGCTGCTGCTGGAATTCCAGATCCCTGCCGGCAAGAAGAGGATCCATATCTCCGGGGGACTGATAGGGGGCGTGAAGATCGCATCCAACACCAAGATCAAATACGAGATCAGCGGAGAAAAATCCAAAGAGAAGGTGAAAGGGGATTACAACCTGGCTCCCCTGAGGTACGGGGTGACTGCCCGCATCGGGTACCGGGCCCTGAACCTGTATGCCAATTATTACCTCACGCCGTTATTCGGTGAGAACGGGGGCCCCGATC
>DSDZ01000523.1 GCA_011048475.1 Bacteroides sp.
CCTGTGGGATTTATTCATGTCCAACCCGGAGATCCGGCCCATGATGGATGCCATCGGGTTTTATGATTCTCCCAACAGCCTGGATCACCGGGAATATGAAAATGCATTCACCCTGTTTCCGAATCCGGCAGCGTCACATTGCACCCTTCGGTTCAAAGTGGACAAAACATCTGTCATTCAGCTGGATATCTATGATCTAAATGGAAAGAGGGTGCAGGAGGTCATCCGGCAGGAAATTTTTCATCCCGGCACCTGCACGGTTAGCATCCATACGGGTAATCTGGATCCCGGAGTGTATCTTATCAGGGTGGAGCCGGTTGACGGTCCAATTCAAACAAAGAAACTTATGATTCATTGAAGATAAACCATTTAAAAGAAAGGAGGTGTTGTCAAAGAAGAATCTGTTGCATGAACTAAAAAAAATTTGTTAATCACTTAAAATGTACATGATGAAAACAATCTTTACAATTTTTTTATTTGTCGCATTTGCAGTGGGACTGAATGCCCAGTATGCCCTTCCGGTGGATTTTGAAAATCCCCAGGAAGATACTGCCTGGACTCAGTTTGCCAACGGCGATGATTTAGCTGAGAATATGGTCCTGGCGGAAAACCCTGCCAAGGACGGGATCAATACCTCGGATAACTGCATCAAGTTTGTAGTAGTTGATAACGCAGCACAATGGGCTGGTGCTGTTTCCGCATATTACGGAACCCTTGAGATCACCGATGACAACCATATCATGCAGATGATGGTTCTCAAGGACAAGATCTCTCCCAGCGGGCTGAAGATCGAAGGAGGTGACGGTGACCCTGCACAGATCGAACTGAAGGCTTCCAATACCGTAACCGGCGAATGGGAACTGCTGACCTTCGATTTCTCGGATGCCATCGGTGTCAACTATCCCCGGTTGGTCTTCTTCCCTGATTTTCCGGACGATGCCAGGACTGAGGGGGGGACCGTGTATATCGATAACATAGGCTGGGCAGGTGCTTCCCCGGTGGGACCGGACCGTAAAGGGCTGGTGGCTGTGTATCCGAATCCAGCGACTGATCTGCTTACCGTGCAGTATCCCGGGATTTACCGGATCGCCATCTCGAACATCGTGGGACAGCGGGTGAAAACCCTTGAATTCCAGGCCACCGGTCACAAAGTGTTCGATGTTTCCGATCTGAAGACCGGGCTTTATTTTATGACCCTTGAAACGGCTGACGGAAGTATCAGCACCAAGTTCATCAGGGAATAACCTTTATTGATCATCAAGGGGGAAATCCCGGCCGCATGCGGTTGGGATTTTCTGTTTTTGTCGCTATCTTAAAATGTTCCGAGTTCAGGACGATTGCCTGCATACTGGCCTGTTACAAGGATATTTTTTTACAAACCAAATATTTACAAAATGGAAAACTTTCAGGAAACCCTTCAGAATTTCGCGGGAGGGGTGATGATCCTGCTGTTCAAACCTTACGAAGTGGGACATTTTATCGAGGCACAGGGATTCATGGGAACGGTGCAGGAGATCCAGATATTCCACACGGTGCTCCTTTCGCCGGACAACAGAAAGATCACCATTCCCAATTCGCCCCTGGCCACCGGTTCGATCACCAACTTCTCTGCCATGCCCACCCGGCGGATAGATTTCTCCTTCGGCATCGGGTACGGCGACGACATTGATAAAGCAAAAGAGATCCTGCTGAAAATGTGAAGAAGCAGTTCGACGCGGCAGGGATCTCCATTCCTTTCCCGCAGAGCGACGTCCACCTGTACCAGCACGCGGAACTTTAGCCCTGGGGGCCCCGCTTGCGTTTCAGACGTATCTCGCCACTGAACGGCTCCCGGGACCGGTCACCTCTGACTGGACCAGGTATCCCGGAGGGGGACCGTGCGGTTGAATACCAGCTTATCCGGCGTTGTATCCGGATCCAGGTTGAAATACCCGATCCGCTGGAACTGAAAGTGATCCAGCGGCGCCGCATTTTTCAGGGAGGGCTCCACATATCCGGTGATGATCTTCAGTGAATCGGGATTGAGGAACTCGGTAAATTCCCTGTCCTTGTGGCCGGCTGGATCAGGATCGCTGAAAAGCCTGTCGTACAGCCTGATCTCCGCCTCCAGGGCATGTGAAGCGGATACCCAGTGCAGGGTTCCCTTCACCTTCCGGTCTGCTTCCGGTCCGCCGCTCCTTGTCTTTTCATCATAGGTGCAGTATACCTCGGTGATGTTTCCATCCCTGTCTTTTTTGTAGTCCTCGCACCAAATGATATAGGCTGATTTCAGCCTGACTTCCCTGCCAGGGGCCAGGCGGAAATACTTTTTGGGCGGATCTTCCATGAAATCTTCCCTTTCGATGAAGATCTCCCTGGAGAAAGGGACGGTACGGCTTCCCATGGAATCATCCTCCGGGTTGTTCACGGTTTCCATCTGTTCTGTCCGTCCCTCCGGATAATTGGTGATGATCACCCTGAGCGGATTGAGCACGGCCATGACCCTTGGGGCCCGCCGGTTCAGATCCTCCCGCACGGCAAACTCCAGCAGTCCCACATCATTGGTCGCTATTACCTTGGTATACCCGATGCTTTCATTGAAGTTCCGAATGGATTCCGGTGTATATCCCCTTCTTCTGAGTCCGGTCAGGGTAGGCATTCTGGGATCATCCCATCCCTTTACATGGCCTTTTTTTACCAGTTCAAGCAACATCCGCTTGCTCAGAATGGTGTAGGTGAGGCTCAGCCGGTTGAATTCGGTTTGCCTGGGCCTGTAATCACCGGTCATCAGTTTTTCCACGAGCCAGTCATATAAAGGCCTGTGCACCTCGAACTCCAGTGTACAGAGGGAATGGGTGATGCCCTCAAAATAATCACACTGTCCGTGGGCAAAATCATACATGGGATAGACCTTCCAGGTGCTGCCCGTGCGGTGGTGCGGATGGAACAGGATGCGGTATATCACAGGGTCCCGCATGTGCATGTTGGAGGAGGCCATGTCGATCTTTGCCCTCAGTACCCTGGACCCCTCGGGGAATTCGCCGGTATTCATCCTGTGGAACAGGTTCAGGCTCTCTTCCGCGGAACGGTCCCTGAACGGACTGGCAGTTCCGGGAACCGTGGGGGTTCCTTTCTGGCGGGCAATCTCCTCGGAGGACTGGTCGTCCACGTAGGCATACCCCCTTTTGATCAGGTCAACGGCGAACGCATACAGCTTTCCGAAATAATCTGAAGCATAATACTCCCTCTCTTCCCAGTCAAATCCCAGCCACCGGATGTCCTCCCTGATGGAATCCACGTACTCCACGTCCTCCTTGGTGGGATTGGTATCATCAAACCTGAGGTTGCACCTGCCGCCGTATTTTTCGGCAATGCCGAAATCGATACATATGGCTTTCGCATGTCCGATATGAAGATACCCGTTGGGCTCGGGAGGGAACCGGGTATGGACCCGGCCGTTATCCCTTCCCGTACGCAGGTCCTCTTCCACGATCGCCTCGATGAAATTGGGACCTTTCTTCAGGGGCGGATCCGCTTTCTTTTCAGTCATTCTTCCTGGTATATGGAGCGTGACAAAAATAATAAAACTATCTTTGCGCGAAGCTACAATCCATCGAACAAAACCGGTTACCCATGGGAAAAATCATCATTGAAGACATGGAGTTCTACGCCTTCCATGGCCACTTCAGGGAGGAACAGATCGTCGGCAACCGGTTCCTGGTGGATCTGGAGATGGAGGCGAACCTGGAAATCCCTGCCGCATCCGACCAGTTGAAAGATGCGGTCAATTACCACCGGGCCTACGAAATCATCCGGAAGGAAATGCGCATGAAAAAATCAAATCTCCTGGAGAACATTGCCAGAAGGATCCTCGACGCGCTGTACGCAGAACTTCCCGGGATCGAGAAGGTCACCGTAAAGATCCGAAAGATGCATCCCCCCATGGGCGGACCCATCAAATCGGTGGGTGTGGTCATGACCAGGTAATAAGGGAAGCGAAACCGGCCCCGAATCCGGCTGCAAACAATCAGATCTTTCTGAAGATACAGATGTCCTGGTAATTGTCCAGCGCCGGCTTTGGTCCCCCGGCCCAGAATCCGTAATGGACCTGTTCCATGCGGAATCCTTTCGCCCCGATCATCTCAGCGGTAAGGTACGCTTCGTCATAGGCCACATTTGCCTCCCTCACCCTGGGGTGGAACAGATAATGATGTCCGAGCCGGGTGGCAAACATTTTTTTTCCCGATTGTTCCAGCAGTGTGCGTGCCCGGTCGTTCATGAGAAAGAATGTGGAAAAACATATTCCGCCCGGTTTCAGGACGCGGTGGATCTGGTCCAGGTAGTGATCCGTATCCTCCAGCACCATGTGGGTGAATACAGAGGTCAGGACCACCATGTCAAATTCTTCGTCAGCATAAGGGAAGTTGAAACTTCTGGCCTCCTTTCCGGTGGAGAGGTTATAGAGGTCATTTTTCAGGTCCACGTGGATGAAGCGGAAGTTTGGATAACGGCTGCCGATCCGGCGATTGCACCAGCGGATCCCCGACCGGACAATGTCAAATCCTTCATAAGAGCCTTCCCGGCTGAGGTATCCGGTAAGAGGGACAGCCACCCTCCCGATCCCGCAACCCACGTCCAGCACCCTGTGACGGGGCTGCAGGCCTCCTAGTTCCACAAGCTGATCCCGGAGTACATTTCCCATTTCCTTGAAATCACCGCTACCGATGAAGATCATTCCCCTTGGAGGGATCATGGGATCCCGCTTTCCCGTGATGGTTTCAACCGCATCCACCGGGAAGTACCAGATCCTCCGGAGGATCCTCCGGACAACAGGCGGGAAAAGATAATACAGGTTCCTGAGGTGGCCCATGCTTGTTGCAAAGAGGTTTTATTCAAACTCAAGGGTGACCAGTACCGGGAGATGGTCCGAGAAGAATTTCCGGTCCCGGGAATCGGTCAGCGCCCCGTAACGCTTCACCTTCACCTGTTCCGAGACAAATACATAATCGATCCTCTCCCCGGGAGGGTCATCGTACGTGAAGCCGTGGAAGGTTGCCACCGATCCGTAGGGAGGCAGGGTGGTTACCAGATAGGCATCCTGCAGCCGGCTCCGGATCAGTTCAACGGGTTCCGATCCGGGCGCAAGGTTAAAGTCCCCGCAGAGCACTACGGGCATCCCTCCCCCCGTTATCTCCCGGATCTTTTCCAGGATCAGTTTTGCCGATTCCCTCCTGGCCACCTCCCCCCTGTGGTCGAAATGGGTATTGAACACAAAGAATATTTTCCCGGTCAGCTGATCTTCCAGCTTCACCCAGGAGCAGATACGCCTGCAGGCCGCATCCCATCCAAAACTGCATTGCGCGGGGGTTTCAGACAGCCAGAAGGTGCCCCCATCTTTCTTTGTGAACCGCTTGTGATCATAAAAGACGGCGGAGAATTCCCCTTCCCTTTCCCCGTCATCCCTTCCCACGCCCTCAAAGGAATAACCGGGGAATGCAGCCGCAAGATCATCCACCTGTTCCGGCAGGGCCTCCTGGACACAGAAAATATCCGCCCCGTGAAAAGTGAACAGTGCCGTCACGTTCGATTTTCTGTTAGGCCATGCATGTTCCCCGTCCCCCGGCGTGTTCAGCCTGATGTTATAGGTGATCAGTTCAACCGGCTGGGCAGCAGCCAGCACGGTCAGAAAAAGCATCCATAAAAAAAGTGTTCTTCTCATAATTGTATCGGTTCATCATGATAAGGGCATATCCAGCCAGAAATACTGTCCCAGTCCCACTCCGAAAACAATGATCCCCAGCACGCCGTGAAGAACAGCCGTAAAAAGTACACTGCGCGTCTGCCAGTACACCCTGGCCAGGTAGATCCCTCCAATGAGGGTAAGGATCATGGAAACCGGATCATAATAGACAATGTGCACAAATGAAAAAGCAATCCCGCTGGCCAGAACGAAGGCCCACTGATTCGGAAAAAGTGCCCCGTACCTCCTGCAGAGGAAGGTCCGGTAGATGATCTCCTGTCCGAAAGCAGAAAAAACCGGGTAGAATATACACATGGCCAGAAAGACCAGGGGATTCGCCCTGATCAGGTTGAACAGCTGGTCCGGCTCAAACAGCGCGGTATAGGAGAACATCAGTATCAGGCAGGCCAGGACGATCATCCCGTTGCGGCGGAGCGTGGCTCCCGGAACCCCCCACCTGAACAGCTCCCTGAATGTGAAATCGGTGGTTTTTTTCAAAATGAGAAATATAAAGACCAGCACCGGAATGATGATCACACTGGGATGGACAATATCCCTGTCAAAATAGATGAGCAGGGGAATCCCGAAAAACAGGAGGACGAATTCGATGATCCTTAGGGTGATTTTCTGCTGAGTCATGGCTCCTTCGTACGCATTTCAAATGTAGGATTTTATTTGCGCTTTGCGGCGGTACGTGTAAAGTTTCCTAACTTACCACGGATCATTCGCCGCTGGCATGTACGCATACGAAAGATACAGTTTCAGGATTGTTACCCTGGTGCTCGCCCTGGTGGCCATCGCATTCTTTGCGAACTCCGGATTCATCGGTGGTGCGCTGACCGCCTTGCTGGTGGTATTTTCCGCCTTCTCTTATCAGGGGATCATCATCGACGCGGGGAAACAGCGCTATTTGAAGTATGACCGGTTCCTGTGGGTGAAGATAGGAAAATGGATGCTGCTCCCCCCTCCATCCTATGCGACCGTCGTCCGGATCAACCTGAGCAGCAACCGGAACCTGCCCACACCGGTGGTTCCAACCGACACGAAAAGCGTCAAATCCTACAGGGTCAACCTGGTGGTGGAAGGTGACCAGCGTTATGTGCCCGTCTGCCGTGGCTCCAGAAAGGAGATGAGGGAAGAGGCCCTGAAACTGGGGCAGCTGCTCGGGATCAGGGTGCTCGACTACACCACCCATGAAAAAAAGTGGATCCTGTAACGCCCTGATTTCCCGGGGCCGGTCCTTTCGCTGGTTCTCATTCGGCAGCTGATGAACCGGCTTTTCGTCATATCCTCACAAGGTTGTTCCGGAACCGATATGCCTTCGGTGCTAAACCTGCTGCTTCGCACCAGCTCAGGCACCTGCAGGCACATCGGTTCCTTCTGGTTAATAACGTTTGATGGGCCTGGGAATACCCTTGAGGGGATATAAACAACGCAACCTGGAATCTTTTTGCGCCAGCAAAATTATCACGTTGCGTTTTATATCCCCGATGGATTGCTTACAACGATTGTCGCAGAAAATAATTTCCGCAGGGATTGGAGATCACACCGGGAGGTGATGGAGCCTAGAACCAGATCCCCAGCGAGATCAGCCACTGCCTGGGCCTCGCATCCAGGGGAAATTCCGCGCCCCCGATGGTCAGGGTCTCGCCCAGTCTGCTCAGTGAGCCCTCATACCTGGCATCCAGGGATATCTTTTTCAGCAGGTCCACACCGAAACCGGCCTGGAACCCCCAGGTCATTGATTGCGAAAATACCTTATAACCGGGCACCAGCGTCTGAAGGTCGTTCGTCTCGCTCAGCACGAAAGATCCCACAGGGCCCAGGTTGAAACGGGCAGGACCCAGTTTCACTCCCACCAGCACAGGCACATCGAGCCTGCTGAACTTCACATCCAGTATGGCTGTCGCCCCGCCCGTGATCACCTGCTCCACCGTTCCCCCGCCTGTATTGAAATAGATTTCCGGTTGTACGTATGCCATGGCGAGCTTGACCCGCGTCTGAACCCCCAGATGGTAACCCATCACCGCATCTCCGGTTACCAGGTCGTACACCTGGCTGCCATCGTTGATACCTGTGATGTCATTGAACTTCAGGGAGGAAAATCCGATCCCGGCTTTGACGCCGTAGGAAAAAATCTGGGCATCCGCCACCTGCACCAGCAGGAAGGCCGCCAATAAAATTGTAAATAGCTTTTTCATCATTTCAGTCATTGGGTTAAACCACCATTTCTGTTATTTAACGGCAAAACGGGTGATATAGTTGCACGCTATGCTAAAAAAGCGGCGATCACACGGACAGTTCCCGGATCCCCTTTTCCATTCTTGCGATCACCTCTTCCCTGCCCAGGAATTCAGCCAGATCGAAAAGAGCGGGACCGGTGGAAGAACCCACCAGCAGAAGTCTCCAGGTATTCATCACCGCACCCGTTCCCCAGCCGTTTTTTTCGATGAGTCCCTTAACCTCTTTTTCGATGTGCGCAGATGTAAACGGATCACATTTCTCCAGGAGCTTCATCAACATCCGCATTTCCGCGGGGGTATGCTCCTTCCATCTTTTTTTGACCGTCGCCGGATCGTAGGATTCGGGCCGCCGGAAGAAGAACCATGCCTGATCCCAGAATTCATGAATGAAATTGATCCTGGGTCTGATGAGCGGGACCAGGGCCTTCATCCGGTCTGCTTCACAACCGATCCCTTTCTCCTTCAGGATACGGCAGAACGCGACGGAAAGCTCCTCTTCCGGGATCATTTGCAGGTGCTGGTGGTTGAACCATTTTGCCTTTTCAGGGTCGAATTTCGCACCTGATCTCCCGATCTTTCCGATTGAGAATTCCCGGATCAGCTCCTCCAGGGAAAACAGTTCCTGATCGGTTCCGGGATTCCAGCCAAGCAATGCAAGCAGGTTGATGCAGGCTTCTGGCAGGTAACCCTCCTCCCGGTAACCCGGTGATATTTCACCTGTTTCAGGATCCTCCCATTTCAGTGGAAAAACAGGAAATCCCCCCTTTTCCCCGTCCCTTTTGCTCAGCTTTCCTTTTCCGGTGGGTTTGAGGATCAGCGGAAGGTGGGCAAAGTGCGGCATCATGTTCTCCCACTCCAGCGCCCTGTACATGGACACATGCAGGGGGAGCGAAGGCAGCCATTCCTCTCCCCGGATCACGTGAGACACCGCCATCAGGACATCGTCCACCACGTTGGCCAGGTGGTAGGTAGGCATTCCGTCCGATTTGTATAATACTTTGTCGTCCAAAGTGGAACTGTCCACCACCACCTCTCCCCGGACCAGGTCCTTCATCCTGATCTCCTGCCCGGGTTCGAACATGAACCTGATCACGTATGGTTCGCCCTTTGAGATCAATTCTTCCGTCATGGAGCGCTCCATGGTCAGTGAATTCCTCAATGTGTACCTGGTCCGTGCATCGTATATGAATGTCTCACCCTTTGCTTCATATTCCTTTCTGAGACGGTCCAGTTCCTCCGGCGTGTCAAAAGCATAGTAGGCATTTCCCTTTTCCACGAGCCGGAAAGCGTAACGGCTGTAAATCTCTTTGCGTTCAGATTGCCTGTAAGGTCCGAATCCCCCACCCTGAAGGGGGCCTTCGTCAGGGTCCAGGCGGCACCATGCCAGTGCCTCGTTGATGTACTGTTCTGCACCCGGCACATACCGGGTCCGGTCGGTATCTTCGATCCGAAGAATGAAGGCACCCCCGTGCTTCCTGGCGAACAGATAATTGAACAGGGCGGTTCTCAGTCCCCCTATGTGCAGAGGTCCAGTCGGACTGGGTGCAAATCTCACACGGATGTCCTGGCTCATGTGCTTTTCGGTTTTGACAAACGTACATATTGTTATTTACGAATACAACTCATCTGAGCGAATGTCTTTTCCTGAATGCCGGATACACCTCATCCCGGAGCCAGACCAGGGCCGGCTCCCGTGCCAGCATTTTCCTGTACACCTGGTCTGCCTTCTCCACCTTCCCGGTCTCCTCATAAGCCGATGCCAGCGCTGCCAGGGTGTTCAGGTAGATCCAGTTCTGCCGGGTCCTGCCCGGGGTCGCTTCAAACAACCTGACCGCCTTTTCATACAGAGGCACCGCCCTTTTCTTGGATCCACCGAAAACGGCAGGTTTGTAAAACTCAATGTTGGCCTTTTCCAGCCACGCCTGAGGCTCATCCGGACCAAGTTCGATGGCTTTCTCATTGGCATCCACCGATTTTCGCCCGAAAAAGGGCGCCTTCAAAGGCTCCAGTCCCACCCTGAACCCATATAAAGCACCCTGCAGGCCATACACTTTCGGCAGGTCCCGACCGGCCTTCAGAAGGAGTTCCACATGCTTTTCGGCCTTTTCCAGCCATCGTTTGGCCTCCTCCTTTTTTCCCTCTGCGATGCAGTGGGCAATGTATCCGTATTCCGCCTCTGCAATCTGATAGAGAAGGGCGTCGTTTTTTGCAGCGCTGTACTCCCGTTCCATTTTTTCCATCACTTCCTTCCACAGGTCCATCCTGCCGGTCACGTATGCCCGGTATATCTGCCCGGTATCATCCTGCCCCTTTACCAGCAGGGATCCCGTTAATAAAAACATGCAGATCCACTTTCTCATATCCCTGTGAATTTGATGGTTCTCCCTTTCCACACATTTTTTCCCCGCGCCCTGAACAGAAAAGCCCTGATGACGATCCGTACAAAGCTGAGCTGTATCAGTGGGGAGAGCAGTGTGCCCGCCAGGATAGGCTGGACGCTGAGCATGGCCACCAGGGCACGGAGGAGAAGGGCCAGGGTAAGATAGACCAGGGCATATACCAGGCCCATGCCCGCCCATACGAAAAAGACACCGAAGGTGGTAAACAGGGTGAACAGGAGCAGGATCGTTCCGCTCCCCCCGAAAAACGCAAATACGCTCCTTGTGAAACCGATGACCCCTTCCTTCAGGCTCCTGTACATCCTGCAGGAAATCTCACCGCGGCTCAGGACCGTATGGGCCGAATACCCCATTCGTTTCACCAGCCTGAAAATATGAATGTCTTCCACGTTGATCTCCTTCACCATTGCATGAAACCTGTGCTGCCTGTATTCCCTTCCCCTGAACAGCATAAATTGCCCGTTGGCAGCCGACAGGGAAGTATAATGGCTCCACCTGGTCAGTGCCAGGGGAAGCAGGCTCACCAGGATCCAGTTCATGACGGGAACCGTGATCTTTTCACCGAACGAGAGCATGAGCTGTCTGGGGAAGATCGAAAGCAGGGTGAGGTTACGCCTGCGGGCATGCTGCACCGCCTTTGCCAGCAGGTCGGGTTCAACCCTGACATCCGCATCCAGAAACAGCAGGTACTCCCCCTCGGCCTTCATGGCAAGCTGGTGACAGGCATTGTTCTTGCCGTTCCAGCCCTCCGGGACACCCTGACCCTCCAGGTATCTGATCCGTGAATACCGGGCGGCATAGGAGGCAATGACCGCCCGGGTCCCGTCACGTGAATCATCGTCAAAGATCCAGATGTCAAAAGGTTCATACGTCTGCTTCATCAGTCCGTCAAGGAGTTGCGGCAGGTTTTCCGCTTCGTTCCTGGCCGGGATCAGCACCGAAACCGAAGGTGCATTTTCCGGGACCTCCTTCCGGAGCCACTGCCGGGTGATCATATTGACGATGACAATCACCAGCCTTGCGGTCAGGAATACAAACGCAGGGAAAGCCAGCCAGATCATGCCAGCGTTTTTTGGTGATCAATGCTCTCCCGGATACATCTGTTGAAGTCTTCGTTTATCTTCTCCAGGCTTTTCCCCTCATATGCATAGTCGTATAGATAGAGGTCCAGTTCGGGCTTTCTGGAAGAAAAAAAATCGAACAATGCCACGTAAAACACCACCTGGACGGGATTTCCGAGGTAGCGGAACAGATGGTACCAACCGGTTTCAAATTTCACCGGCAGGTCCGTCATGCTGTGTATCTTTCCCTGGGGAAAAAGGATCACCATGTTGCGTCTGTCTGAGAGGATTTCCGCAGTATAACGGATTGATTCAAGGACGCTTTTACTGCCCTTTTTGATGGAATATGCCCCGGTTTTATTCAAAAACATTCTTTTTTTGAGCTGCTCCTCCAGCATCATCACATGATACCGCCGCCGGAACACCTTGTGGTTGATGTATTCGGCCAGGAACCCGTCCCACCAGCTGACATGGTTTCCGATCATCAGAACAGGCAGCTGCCTGTCTCCCACGCTTTGATGGAGCCTTACCCTGCTGAACGACCATACGGGCATCCACCTGGAATAACGTTTGAAAAAGGGGTAAAAGAACCAGTGATGACGTGCCCTGATGATCATAGACCGGCGGTACTTTGATTCTTCACCTGGTAGAGCTTCCACCAGGGCTTTCCGGGATATGTATGGTGCTCATAGTGATACCCGAAAAAGTAACACGAGAGCATGGCCCAGAGATGGTTCTTTTTCTGGGTCCGTGCCCGGTGCTTCCCCATGGCCTCTGTGTGCGGTTTTTTGTGAGGTACAAAGGTGCCGAAATAGAACAGCTGGAATGTGGCCAGGAAAGCCGGGATGATCCAGAATACAATCAGAGCGGGAACGGAGGCCCCGGCAATTTTCTCCAGGACATTGAATGCCACCGCCATGATGACGATCTGAAGCAAGGTAACATACCTTTTCAGGAATGTAAACCACCAGGCGAAAAAATTCTGCGATTTCACATCAAAATCCGGGTCTTTCTCTGTGGCCGGGTACCGGTGGTGGTCCCAGTGATTTTTGATGAGTTTCCGGTAAGACATTCCGGCGAACAGGAACACGGAGGCATACCCGATGGCATTGTTGATCCAGCGGATGCGGGACACTGAGCGGTGCATGGCATCGTGACCGGTGATGAACAGACCCGTATACAGGTATGCCTGTACCAGCATGTGAAGGTACATCCAGGGATTGCTCCAGGAAACCTCCACATGGAAAAGGATGTACCAGAGGTGAACCCCCCACAGTCCCATGACCAGTAATGCTATGACAATTCCCATATTTTTTCAGCAATGATCCAGAGATCCAGTCCGATAAAGAATCCCAGCTGGACAAAAAACAACGGCAGTGCGATTTTGTTTTCCCGGGCCGGCAGTTTCATCCAATCGGCCAGTGAACCCAGCAGGAAAGCAAGGATCAGCCAGGCCAGGTAATTCTGCATGGGGACGGCCCCGCCCGCCCAGCTCCACATATCCAGATAGACGGCCGCCGGTTCAAGGGCAAAATCGTAAACCACCATCAGCACCGCGGCCACGATCGTCCTGAAATATGGGGTATCGATAAATCGTCCCGCGATATACAGGCTGCAATAAACCAGCATCAGCCAGTTGACCCCGATCATCAGCGGGGTATGGAACAATTTCGGCCCGAGGGTTTCCCCGTAGGTGTACTCCCCGAAGATGACTCCCGTCCCGACC
>DSDZ01000522.1 GCA_011048475.1 Bacteroides sp.
GGGCTTACCGGTATATTATGGAAGCACTGGATGACGCTTCGTTTTTCAATGCCCGTCACCGGAAACTGGAGATTGGACAGATCCTGCCCATCATCGAGGGGGAACAGATGAATGTGATCAAAAGACAGCGGGACAGGATCACCGAGATCTCTCTCTTCGTATCACTCCTGTCTGTAGCTTTGATCGTCGCACTCGTCATCATCCTGATTTCGTTCAGGAGGCTTAACAAGGCACGGCTCGCCATACGGGAGTCCAATGATAAGCTGACGGAAGCAAACAAAATCAAGGATGAATACATCGCCTATTTTTTCAACCAGAATTCAGAGTATATCGAAAAATTAGAAAGTCTTCAGAAATGGGTCCGGCGCAAGGTGGTGGCGAAGCAATTCGAAGGACTGAAGAAAATTCCGCAGAACCTCAATGTTCAAAATGAAAGGAGGGCACTGTATGAACGGTTTGACAAGATATTTTTGAAATTGTTCCCCAACTTCGTCGAAGAATTCAACAGCCTCCTTAAGCCCGAAGAGCAAATCCGGTTAAAGGATGACCAGGTACTGAATACAGATCTGAGAATCTACGCTTTGATTCGTCTGGGAATACATGACAATGAAAAGATCGCAAGTTTTCTGGATTACTCTGTCAACACCATTTACACCTACAAAACAAAAATAAAGGGAAAAGCCAGCTGCCCTTCGGATCAGTTCACCCAGAAGGTCATGGAGATCAGATCGATCTGACTAATCCACGAATACTTTCCTGATCTGGTGATCGTCCCAGCTGACAATGTAAATTCCCGGATTCAAATTGGGAACAATGACCGGTTCACTCTGCCCTGATGCGTGGTATCGCTTTCTTCCCCAGATATCGTACACCGACACCATCGTGTTTTGCAACCCCCCGATGTGGAGATTCCCGTCCAGTGAAATGAGCCGGATCCCCGGGGACTGGCTGTCGGGAACGGATACACCGCTGCAACCCTCGATGAATGTGAAGGAGGACGGGATCGCATTGGTGCCGGAGGAAGCCCCGATGTTTTCGTACCGGATATTGCAATACCTTCCGCTTCCTTTGGTGTTGTAGAAGTAGATCCCGTATCGTCCGGTCCCGTTGATAAATATGTCCTTGAATATCAAATTTCTTATGGAATAGACAGTGCTGCCGATAAAGATCGCGTCATTTTTCGAGTCATAAAAATCAATGTCGTGGATGTGGATATTCTGCAGATCATACCGGGTACTGCTGTTCACATGCAATGCCCCCTGCTGGTTTCCCCACAGATCTCCGCTGATCCCTGCAGTTCCGCTGGCCACGCCTCCTTTATACACAGAGATGTTGAATAATTCGCTGTAACCGTCGCTGCTGAACGGCATCCCCGGAAAATCGCAGGTCACCCGGAACCCGGCTTCCATGGGGTCGGTGATCACAATGTTGTATGCCCTGTTCTGTTTCCCGCCGAAAAAACCCAGTCCCGAGGCGCGCCAGTTATTTTCGCTGATGCAGTACCGGTAGGCATTGTTCTCACACAATCCTTCTGCCCGTGACCAGGAAGCCATGTCGTCATCTCCGTTGTTGCGGAAACTGCAGTGCTCCACTACCGAATTCCTGCATCCGTTGGCCAGATTCATACCATCTGCGTAATTGTTGCGGAAGCGGGAATGCTGGATATTCAGGTTCTCTGCACCCTCAATCCATCCCCCGCATTCGAAATGTTCAACCCACAGGTTCCGGATCGCGGAACCGGAACCAAAGCTGCCCATGAGCCCTTTCCCCACCTGGTAGACTGGATCGTTGTCGTAATAACGCTTGTTATTGACCGTATTCAGGTATAAGCCTTCCAGGACCACATTGCTGCTGTAGGTTTCGATCCCCCGATTGTTGTAGGTGCTTTTATCATCTGAAGAAGCGGTAAAATAGAGTTCGGTGTACCACATGCCCGCTCCGGTCAATTTCGTTCCGTCCCCGGTGATGATGATCCGGTCGTCCACCTCGTATTTTCCTTCTGGAAGATAGATGGTTTTACCCGGGTTCTGTGAAATAAAGTAAGGAAGGTTTCCCTCCCCCGGCGTGTAGAGGACCTTGTTCTCATCTGTAACCGATTCAAAGGAAACGGCTTCCGGAATCTCCTCAAGTTCAACGAAATCGATGGTATAGGGCACCTCGTTGTCATCGGCCTTGGCCAGCCGGAAGGTTGCATTTTCCGGAATTTTATGGTCTAATTTCAAATGAATTTCGTCGAAGCGCATTCTCGGAAACTTGGCTTCCTCATCGGGTGTATTGTCGGGATACTTGCTTCCGGATTTCAAGATATATTGCCAGGCCCAGTACGAGTTGAGAAAGATGGTTTGCACGGAATCTCCCTCCACATACAATATCAGGGTCCCGGTGGTCCCTTTCCCTTCCGGGTCGTCGGGCAGGGAGAACCGGAGGGTCAGTCCACCTGCACGCTGATCGCTTGTCCACCGGACATAGGAGTCGCGGGCGACAAGCTGAACGGCAATTTGATTGGATGCCTCGCAATGGATCAATCGCTGGTCGAACGTGGGTTCCGGAAAGGTTCCATCTGTCTCGCATTTCCCCGGTTCGGCTTCGTATCGCAGGTACGGGCGATCGAAATATCCCCGTTCTTTTTCATCATCGGCAAATGAAACACTTTGCCCGCTTACGCTTATTTGCGAAACAAAGCAGAACAACAGTACAACCGGAAACACTTTCCTTTTTCCCATGTGTTAAATCTACGATATGATTTGGAAATTTCTAAACCGGCACAGTCCCGGGCAGAGGGATGCGGGCCGTATTCAGGGGAAAATCCCTGTTTCGGATCTATATTTTTAGATGTGGTAAAATCATTAAAAAATTGTCGTACAAGCATATAGAGTATATAACGGTCTATATTTTCAATGATTTTTCCTCTCCGAGCAGTTGCGCTCCTTATCTTTACGTCAGTGTTTAATCATAAAAACAAAGCGTATGAAAAAATTTACCTTACTCATGTTGTCTTTCTTAACGATGATGATGATTTCCAATGCACAAACACTGAATAATCCGAAAGATGCAGACGGATATTATATCGTTAAGTGGGATTGTGCCCAGGGGGCATTTGCAGCTTCAAATGACATTGAAGCGGATGAAACCTTCACATTCGCGGTTGATGTAACCGGAACTCCCTGGGTAAACTGGCTGAAGGAAACTCCGACAGCAGCAGGAGCCACACGCGCACTCGCCATCAACAAGTGGACCAATTACGGGGATGTGAGTGGCGGGACCAACCGCCTGAAGCAGATCGATGAGAACATCTTTGCAGCCACCTGGAATATCATTCAGATGGCAAGCACGATGAATGTGGAAGCGGCAACCGGCATTGATTCAATTGTCTACATTTACGGACAGGTTTTCGGCTTTGAGTTCACTGCCGATAATCCGGGTGCCAACTGGTGGATGTGGCCTGCGGAAATACCGGAAGCAACCGCGATCGATCCGGGAACCGGTGCGATTTTCAGAACGCTTGCCTACACCGGTACAAAAACAAGCCCCGAGATCTGGAGTGATGATTATGAAGGCGGACTGTTCCTTTCCAACAACACGCCGGAAAAAGGATATACGGTGCCCTGTCCCCAGTCGACCGGCATTCCCGGGGTAATTGAATCGGATGCACGGATCATCGGCCATGAGTACTATACGATCATGGGTCAGCTGCTTGAGAGGGAACCACGCCAGGGGCTCTATATTCACAGAATATTGAGGGAAGACGGGACTTCCGAGGTGTTGAAGATGTTCAAGGTGAGAGAATATTGAGCCAATCTTTTTTATAAAAAGAAAAGCGGAGTATCAAAGCTTCGCTTTTCTTTTCTGTACTGAGAAGTATCGTCTGCCTTACAACTTACTTTCATGAAACACCTAAAGTCAATTGTAGCCTGCACTGCGGGTCTCATATGCTATCTTTCAGGTACTCCCGCCCGTGCCCAGCAACAAAAAACGATCACGGGAAGTGTGACAGACAATCACCAGGAGATCGTCGTTGGTGCGACCATCACGGTCAATGTTTCGGATGAAATGACAGGAGGCACCATCACGGATCTGAACGGAAATTTCGAATTATCCGCCCCCGTAGGCGGGATCCTCAAGGTTACATTTGTCGGGTACGAACCCTACCAGGAAACGATCACTGAAGCAAAAGATGTTTATAATGTTGTTTTACAGGAGGATGTGCAGTCGCTCGATGAGGTGGTGGTGATCGGGTACGGTACCCAGAAGCGATCGGAACTGACCGGTTCGGTTTCATCGGTCCGGGCCGAAGACATCAGGGATTTTTCATCGAAGAGTCTCGCCGAATCCATCAGCGGGATGGCAGCCGGGGTTATGGTCACCAAAGGCGAGGGAACGCCAGGAAGTCAGGCGGACATCATTATCCGGGGTGCAGGCTCCCTGAACGGGATGGCTCCCCTGTATGTGGTGGACGGAGTTGCGCAGGATGCCGGTTTCAGATTGAACATGCGTGATGTTGCATCGGTCGAGATCCTGAAGGATGCCGGTTCGGCAGCCATATACGGTTCCAGGGCCGCAGGAGGGGTGATCCTGATCACCACCCGGCGGGGCAGGGAAGGGGATCTAGCCACCATCAGTGCCAATGCCCGTTACGGGGTGAGGAACATCACCACGGATATCAGGTTGCTGAATACCGAAGAGTGGATCAGGGCACGGGATGCTTTCGGAACCGGGAGCACCCTGGATGTGCTCGGGGCGGAAAGCATCGAAGATTTGCCGGATACAGACTGGATGGATGTGATGTTCGGAACCGGGACGGAGCAGGAATACAACCTTTCCATCGCCTCTAACAAAGAAAACACAAACTTTTTCTTATCGGCCGGCTACCTGGGAGAGAAAGGGGTTTACATGGATACCAGGGCCGATCGTTTTTCATTCCGAAACAACATCGAACATCAGTTCAACAGGTTCATCACCCTCGGTGAATCCATTTACGGGAGCGCCGTCAAGACAAATCCCGCCACCTCCTCTTCCATTTATCAGCATACCATCCCTTTCCGGACCGTCCCGGTCTCCCCGGTATATGATGAAAACGGAGATTTTGCCATGACAAATGACAAAGTGGGAAGCGGACCCAATTTCGCCGGGCTGGAGGATGCCTTTCACGTTTTCAACGACAACAACTATACCCTGAATGCCCAGACCTACCTGATCATCAGCTTTATTCAGGGACTGGATCTGAAAATAACCGGGGCGGGGGAATTCCTGGGATTCTCGAAAAATACATTTACCGAGTTTCGTGATTTCGGTCCGGTGCAGGTAAGCCCGCAACGCCTGAACGCGGACGCTGGGACCATGCAAAACCTGATGTTCAATTCAGTGCTCACCTATGACACGCAGTTCGAAAACCATCACCTGAAAGTCATGGCAGGCACTGAGTTCTGGAAACGTGACGGGTACAACCTGTATGTAACTGCATATGACTTCTCCATTCCGGTAGCCGAATCCATTGCCCTGGGATCGGCAGGTCCCACCAAAGATGCCTACGATCATTTGCCGCTTGAGCGGAGGGGATCATTCTTCGGCCGCATCAATTACAGCTATCTTGGCAAATACCTGCTTACGGCCAATTTCAGGGCCGATGCCTCCGACCGCTTTATTAATGAGAACCGCTGGGGCTACTTCCCGTCCGTCAATGCCGGATGGCGGATCAGCGAGGAGGATTTTCTGAAAAAATACACGGAGAACTGGCTGAACAATGCTAAGATCCGTGCCAGCTGGGGGATTTTGGGGAACGATGCAAGTGTCCCCCAGTTCATGTACCAGAGTACCTGGTCGGGTACGGGAATCAGCCATTCATTTGACGGAACCTCCACCCAGCAGGCCGGTTACTGGCTGGCAATCTTCGGGAACGAAGATCTGAAATGGGAAGAAATCAATCAGACCGATGTGGGCCTGGATCTGAATTTCCTCAAAAACCGGCTGTTTGTTTCCTATGATTACTATCACCGTCAGACAAAAGACATGCTTTACAGGGGCGACCTGCCTTTGTCGGCCGGTATGAGCTACTATTTCAGCAGCGACGACCCGGCCAATACGGTCCCCGTCTATTTCAACGCCGGCCTGGTGGAGAACCAGGGCCACGAAATTTCAGCCGGGTGGAAAAACACCCTGGGTGATTTCTATTATTCCCTGAGCGGCAATGCATCATTTAATTCCAACCTTGTCAGACAGATCGGAGATGAACCGGGAGCGACACCGATTGACGAGGGACTGAACAATACCTGGAATTTACTGGCGCGCACCCAGGACGGCTATCCCATGAGCATGTTTTACGGGTACAAAGTGCTTGGTATTTTCCAGAGCCAGGAAGAGGTCGAGGCATATAACCAGGATGCCCTGGATGCATGGAAGGAGCAAAACCCCGGTCATACCAGCTTTGATCCCGTGACCGGACAGCCCCTGAACCTGGACGGACAACCCATCGGTATTTATTACCAGACCAGGCAGACTGGCGTCGGGGACCTGATTTTTGATGATCACGGTCAGGGAAGGGTGACCCCACTTTCCCGCCAGTTTATCGGAAACCCATGGCCCAAAATGACGCTGGGTATGAATATCAACCTGGAATACAAAGGATTTGATTTGAGTGCGGTGTTCCTGGGCGCATTTGGCTTCGATATCATGAACCTGGTCAAGCCCTACACCCAGATGTTCAGCTCTGACAACACCACCGCCGAAATCTTCAAAACATCCTTGTTCGGGATCGATAACACGACGGTCACCGATTATCCGCGGGTGGGGTATGTGGATGTGAACGGATCGTTCATCGGCGACGGGGCGGCCAATAAGAATTACTCCACCGTATCGGCGTACATGGTTGAAAAAGGCGATTACCTGAAGCTGAAGAACCTGTCTGTCGGATATACCATTCCAGCTGGTATCAGCCAAAAAGCAGGTGTCCGGAGCGCCCGGCTGTACACCAGCATTCAGAATGTGTTTACCATCACCGGTTATTCAGGCATTGATCCCGAAATCGGAGGCGGTGTGCTGATGCGCGGCGTGGATCACCAGAACCGGTATCTGCCGTCCCGGCTTGTTTCCTTCGGGATCGATCTTACATTTTAGTCAATACAGTCAATGTAGAAACACCGCATCATGAGAAATGCAATCAATCACACGCTGATCATCATCCTGATCCCGGTCATGACGGGGTGCTCCGGTTTCTTTGAGATATCCAACAAGCAAACCCTGTCGACCGATAATTTCCCGGCCACGCTGGAACAGGTGGATCTGGTCCTTACTTCTTCCTATGCCGGACCCTATGGCATCGGATTGTATTCCTTTTACTGGTTCCCCATGGGCATTTATTTGTTCGATCATACGACCAATACCTACGGTTCCTACGACGAACGGGGTACCAGCATGGATAACTACACCGACCTGAACAGCCGCTATACCACGCAGATGTATGTGGATATCTGCAAATGGGCAAACCTGTCAACCACGGCGGTTGAGGCGATCGAAAATTTCGGGGAAACATCTGCCACATCTGATGAACAGGACCAGCTCGGTTATATGCTCGGACAGGCACTGTTCAACCGTGCACTGGCCTACTGGCACGGGCAGATCTTCTTCGAAATGGATCCCGATGGGTGGGGTTTCCCGATCTTTGACCGGGTGGCTACCGATCTGGAGAGCATGAAACGGGTCAGGGCAACCGTGACCGACACCTGGGAGTTCGTCATCAAAGACCTGGAAACTGCCATTCCCCTGCTGACAGGTCATCACGATCCATACCGTGCCTCCGAATGGGCAGCAAAAGGACTGCTGGCAAAAGTCTACATGCAGTCGCTCTATATATTTCCCGGGAACAAGGCCAGGGCCAAAACGCTTATGGAAGAAATCATCCTGACAAGCGGCAAGGAACTGGTGTCTGAAGAGGTTTACCGGGATATGTTTTTCGGAAATGAACTGAATGAGTTCAACACAGAATCCCTCTATGAGCTCAGCATGACCACCAACTGGAACCAGAATGGCCCCTGGGAAGGGTACACCACCGGGAGCGGAATGCCCATGGTGATGGCCCCCTGGTACATGGATCTGAACATCCGTTTCAGACCGGGTGTGGAGGGATCTGTGGATCCGCTTACCAAAGAATATGATGTAATCACCTCGAAGAAAGCCAGCGAGTGGGGAAACAATTTCATTCATGATGCCAATATCAGACGCTTCGGGTTCGCCGGCATCGGAGGGGATACGGTACCCAGAAGGACCCTGAACCCGGAATATGATCCCAGTCTTCCCCGTTCGGTCGATAATTATCCTTACCGCACGCAGGATCCCGGTTACAGGGAACAGAGCATCAACCTGAAAAATAACAGGGATCTGGTTGACCCGCGTTTGATGCTGTGCGCCGGACAGCCCTATGTGGATGAATACATCGACGACAAAGGGAATATTACCTATTATGACCGGTCGCTCGAGGTGAACAACCGTCCCGATCTGCTGACCTGGCAGCACCGGAAATTCACAAATATCAGGGGTGTTGAAATGGGGCCGGCCCCATACGGTAAAAACCAGAGCAGCGATGCCAATTATCCCATTGTCCGCCTGGCAGACATATACCTGCTATATGCAGAATTGGTCAAAGAGGATGATCCCTCCCTTGCGCTGGAGTATATCAACAAGGTCCACAGGAGGGCATACGGATTTTCTCCTGATGATCCGTGCCCCTATGATTATACCGGTCTGACCGACCGCACCAGGACGGTTGACGAACAGGACCACCTGGCATACGACGTGCTGAAATACGAACGCTGGGCAGAGTTGTTTGCCGAGGGACAGTGGTGGTGGGATGTCAGAAGATGGAGGATCGGTCCGGCCGAGGCAGAATTATATGTGGAAACAAGACACGGCGCCATCACCTGGAAAGGAGACGAATCCTATGTTCAGCCCATTCCGCAGCTTGAACTTGAACGAAACGAAAATATCCAACAATCCGCCGGTTATCCCGGAGTGAGATAGCAGATTATATGAGAAACAGCATTTTAGCGATCGGAACATATTTGATGATTTCAGTTCTGATCCCCTCCTGCAATGACACATCCCTGCAAGTAAATTCCCCCGATGAAACAATTCAGGTCCGCTTCACCCTGAAGGATGGCATACCGAGGTACATCATCACCAAAAACGGCAAATCGGTGATTGAACCCTCGGCAATTGGTTTTGTTTTGCGCGGACAGTCAGGCAACAGCACGGACCACAGCACGGACCGGAGGACTGATCAGGGGACAGACCAGGGGACGGACCAGGAGACGGACCACAAGACCGACCTCGGAACCGCTTACAGGCTGGTCTCCGTTGAAGAAAGCTCAGCTGACGGGAGCTGGGAACAGCCCTGGGGGGAATTCAGAACCATTGCCGACCGGCACAACGAGCTCGTGGTGCATCTGGTGTCAGCCGGCAGAAACGGGATTTTGATGGATATCCGGTTCCGGGTATTTGACGACGGGGTGGGATTCAGGTATGCTTTCCCGGAACAACCCGGCCTGGATTCGGTTGTGGTGATGGATGAACTGACGCAGTTCACTTTTCCGGATGACCACCAGGTGTGGTGGATCCCGGTCCATTCGGAGAACAGTTACTACGAGAGTTTGTACCGTAAAAGCCAAATCAGCGGGACCGATACGATCAACACCCCGGCCACCTTTGAAACACACGATGGCCTGTACCTGGCCATTCATGAGGCCAATCTGACCGATTTTGCCTCGATGACCTTGAGAAGGACCGGCGCCAGACAGTATGTGAGTGAGCTGGTCCCCTGGTCGAACGGGGTAAAAGTATATGCGAAGGCGCCCTTCGAAAGTCCATGGAGAACCATTATCATCGGGGAGGAACCCGGAGACCTGGTCACTTCCACCCTCGTGCTCAATCTGAACGATCCCTGCAAACTGGATGATGTCTCATGGATCGAGCCGTCCAAATACATCGGGATCTGGTGGGGAATGCATCTTGAGAAATACACCTGGGGACAGGGTCCGGATCACGGGGCGACCACGGAACGGGTGATGAGGTACATCGATTTTGCCGGCGAGCATGGTCTGGACGGCGTCCTGGTTGAAGGCTGGAACCGGGGCTGGGACGGCAACTGGTCGGAAGACGGTACGAAGTTCAGTTTTACTGAAAGCTATCCCGATTTCGATCTGGAAACGGTCGCTTCCTGCGCCGCTGATAAGAATGTCCGCCTCATCGGTCACCACGAAACGGGCGGGGCCGTGGCAAATTATGAAAAGCAGATGGAGGATGCATTTGCGCTTTACCAGCAACACGGGGTGAATGCAGTAAAAACAGGTTATGTGAACAAATACCTGGACGGCAGTGAATGGCATGACGGACAGTATGGTGTCCGGCACTACCGAAAGGTGGTGGAGACCGCGGCAAGGTACCGGATCATGATTGACAATCACGAACCGGTGAAGGGAACGGGGCTGCAGCGCACCTACCCCAACCTGATGACTCAGGAGGGAGGCAGGGGACAGGAATACGATGCCTGGTCCGGTGACGGCGGGAATCCTCCCTCGCATACGACCATCCTCCCTTTTACAAGAATGCTGGCAGGTCCTTTCGATTTTACCCCGGGAACTTTTGATTTCGGCTACAGGGTGGTGGAGGGCACCCGTGTGAATACCACCCTGGCAAAACAACTGGCACTTTATGTGATCATATTCAGTCCCCAGCAGATGGCTTCCGATCTGCCGGAGAATTATGAAGGGAATCCGGCTTTTGAATTTATTAAGCAGGTTCCCTGCACCTGGTCCGACACAAAAGTGCTGGATGCCGTGATCGGTGAGTATGTTACGATGGCCCGCAAAGACTGGAACAGCGATGAGTGGTACATCGGCAGCATCACCAATGAAACACCCCGGACCATTGAACTGGATTTCTCATTCCTTGAAGAGGGGTTGGATTACAGGGCTGAAATTTATGCTGACGGCGCGGGCGCGGATTATCTCACCAATCCCGAACCTGTAAAGATCACCTACCGGGTGGTTCATGCAGGAATGCACATGAATGTGGAACTGGCTCCGGGAGGCGGTACAGCGATCCGCCTGGTCCCTCTTCCCTGACAGTCAAAGTGATCCCATTCCGTCACTGAGGGTCGAAAATCAGTGAAGAGAATTGTATCTTTACATAGATTCTGGAAACGATCATGCATGCTTTGACAAGAACATTTGTGATAATCGGTATCCTGTTCCCGGGGATTTCCTGCGAAAAGGAAAGCTCCGGGGTGTTCCATATGAAGATATCCGATGGAACAGGGATTACGGAGGATGACATTATGTTTTATGATAGCTCGACATGCATTCTGTTCCTGGAGGAAAAAATTTATCTGTCATACCAGGAACCCGATTCGGGAAGGTTGTTCCGGAATGAATTCAGTGTATTTGTCGACGATAAGGAGATTTATTCAGGACTGATCTTCCCTGAAGAGATCATCACCTGTGCAGGTCCCCCGAGAACCTATATCATCCAGCGGGATAAGGATGTTCTGGACAGGAGTGTGATGGAAATAGCATTTGCAGGCGAATCGCCTGACCTGAGAAATGATCCGAGAATCATTGATGCCCTGGAAAGCGATGGATTGTTGAGGAGCGGGATCTCATTTACAATCGACCAGGTGGAGGTCCTGGGCAGGTTCACAAAAACGAGCAGTCACGTGGATGCCGTGTTGGACTGGTTTGGGCCGACAAATTTCTTAACAATGGATGAATGCGGGAGTTCCATGTCCCATAACGATGAGAAATCGCCCGAGTCATCGTTGATAGGAGGCCCGATCCAATCCAACAAAGAAAAATGTTATCTCGCCGATCCTGCGACGTATGCAAACGCTGAAACACCTCCCTTTTTGATTTTCCATGGAGACGAAGACTCCCTGGTACCCCATTGCCAGAGTGAATACCTGCATGAAAAATTGAGATCGACCGGTGCCGAAAGTGAGCTTGTCATCGTTCGGGGAGGAAAACATGGACCAGGGGTGCTGATTCCGGAGCATTTTCAGAAAATGATTTCTTTTTTCAACCTGAATAGAATGGATTCCTGACGAAAGTTTAAACACACTCGTACCAGGGATCAATGGAGGACGGTAGGTGTTAAGGTGATATCAATGACCATGGAAAAAAAGCAAAAGATCATCACTCCGCGCGTTGTCATTCAATTGTTTGTATTTGTTGTTGCCGTGCCATTTTTGCCACTGATCATCTCCGGGCAGTGGGACTGGTGGGAGGCGTGGGTATATGGTTTTATCAACGTGGGAGGCTTTGCAGTCAGCCGGTTACTGGCTGCCCGGCGTCATCCTGACCTGATCGCAGAACGTGCCCAGTTCATGAAACATGAGAATGTCAAACCCTGGGATAAAAAGCTGGCACCCATCATGGGGATTGGTGGTGGTTTGATCCCTCTTGTTGCCGGCTTGGATGAGCTGCTACAATGGTCACCGGAATTCAATATGCCGCTTAAAATTGTTGCATTCATCCTTCTATTAGCAGGATATGCTTTGGGATTCTATGCGCTGGTTGAAAACCGCTTCTTTTCGGGAATGGTTCGCATCCAGAGTGAGCGCGGCCACCATGTTGTATCGGGTGGTCCGTACCGCTGGGTGCGTCATCCGGGTTATGCAGGAGCGATTCTGTCCTATCTGGCCACTCCTCTAATCCTGGATGCAGCATGGGCATTCCTGCCGGCAGTGTTACTTCTGATCGTATTAATTGTTCGTACTTCCATGGAGGATAAAGTCCTGCATGAAGAATTAAGTGGTTATCCCGAATATGCCGGCAGGGTTCGTTTCCGTCTTTTCCCCGGATTGTGGTGAACCAATCAATCGATAATAACTGATGGTATTTTTGTAAATATGGAGGAATGAAAAATGATTAAGTATATCTTTTTGTTGTTTATCTCCTTACATCTCAATATTGCTCATTGCCTGAAGGCACAGACACCACCTGAGCCATCGGGCCGGAGACTGAGAACAATTGTGGAGGATAAATATCCGGACAACAGCATTCTGATCGGAGGCACGACGGGCTCATGGGCTTTTGGCACCAGTACAGGTTTGATCATGGAC
>DSDZ01000527.1 GCA_011048475.1 Bacteroides sp.
ATATAAAATAGGGGGTTAATTATGAAAAATATGTTAAAATGTGAAATAGGGTTATAAAAATAGGGGGGGGTGATATATAAAAAGAATAAATTAATTAATCACCCCCCTTTTTGAAGAAATGTGTTGATTCTTTCTGCAACCCTCCTGCCGGATGCAATGGCCGTCACCACCAGGCTGGCTCCGCTGACAGCATCTCCTGTCGCAAATACCTTTTCGACGGTGGTGGCCATGCGGCCATCCACCTGGATATTGTTGCGTTCGTTCCGTGCCACACCCAGCTCCTCAAGAAGACCTTCATACACCGGGTGGAGAAATCCCATTGCCAGCAGAACCAGGTCGGCCCGGATGAGGCGCCGTGTTGAAGGGACGGGGACGATGGAGAGTTTTCCGTTCACCGCCTCCCAGCTGACCTCTTCCACTTCGGCGTGGGTGACCCTGTGCTCTGTTCCCAGGAAACGGACGGTGGACAGGCTCCACATCCTGTCACACCCCTCTTCATGGGACGTAGAGGTCTTCAGGGTTTTAGCAAAATATGGCCATGGATTGTCCGCCGATCTCTTTTCAGGCGGTCTGGGAAGGATCTCGATCTGGGTAATTCCGGCAGCTTTTTGCCTGATGGCGGTACCCACGCAGTCAGAGCCGGTATCCCCGCCGCCGATGACCAGCACCTGCCGGTTCTCGGCACTTATCCTTCGGTCATAGGCCACGTAAACCCCGTCGTTCACGCGGTTTTGCTGCGTCAGGTATTCCATGGCAAAGTGGATCCCGTCCAGGTCCCTGCCCTCCACCACCAGATCCCTCGGTTTCATAGATCCGATGGCCAGACAAACCGCGTCAAATCTGTCGATCAACTCATTCCCGGAGATATCCCGGCCCACCTCGATCCCAGGTTTCAGCTCGATTCCCTCCGCCACCATGATATCCAGCCGCCTGTCGATGGTCCGTTTGTTAAGCTTGAAATCCGGGATCCCATACCGGAGCAGTCCCCCGATCTTCTCATCTTTCTCAAAAAGTGTAACCAGGTGGCCCGCTTTGTTGAGCTGGTCCGCCGCAGCCATCCCGGCGGGACCGCTGCCGATGACCGCCACCCTTTTGCCGGTCCTGTGAAGGGGAGGGGAAGGTTTGATGTACCCTTCGGCAAATGCTCTCTCCACGATGGCCGCTTCATTTTCCCTGATGGTCACCGGTTCCCCGTTGATATTTAGCACACAGGAGTGCTCACACGGAGCGGGACAGATCCTCCCGGTGAATTCCGGGAAGTTGTTGGTGGCATGCAGCCTGTCACTGGCACCCTTCCAGTCGCCCCGGTACAGCAGGTCGTTCCATTCCGGGATCAGGTTGTCCACGGGACATCCCCAGTGACAGAACGGGATCCCGCAATCCATGCACCTGGATGCCTGCAGCATCCTGTCCTCCGAGTTAAGCGTCTGCTCCACCTCGCTGAAATCCCCGATGCGTTCGTGGACAGGCCGGTTCCCGGCAGGCTTCATCTTTATCTTTAGGAATCCTCTTGGGTCACTCATTGCGCTTTCCGGATTTATCAATCACCGATCATTTCCACATCTTTTTCCACTGCGGCAAGCTTCCGGCGGATTTCCTCGAGCTTCATCTCCTGCATTACCTTTTTATATTCATAGGGAATGACCTTGATGAACTGTTCCATGTAGTGATCCGGACCGGCCAGGATCTTTTCGGCTATTTTGCTCCCTGTCAGCTCAAAATGTCTGGAGATCAGATCGGTCAGCTCCTTTTTGTCATTCAGGTCCTCCACCAGCGACAGCTCTACCATGCCCATGTTGCAATAATAATCGAAATCTCCTTCCAGGTTCAGCACAAAGGCGATTCCCCCGCTCATGCCGGCGGCAAAGTTCCTTCCCGTCCTTCCCAGCACCACCACCCGACCGCCGGTCATGTATTCACAGCAGTGGTCGCCCACCCCTTCCACCACGGCCACGGCACCGCTGTTCCGCACCGCAAAGCGTTCTCCCGCCATACCTGAGATAAAAGCCTCACCGCTGGTGGCGCCATAAAGCGATGTATTTCCGATGATGATGTTCTGGTCCGGTTCGAAAGTGGATCCTTCCGGGGGCACCACGATGATCCGTCCCCCCGACAATCCCTTCCCCATGTAATCATTTGTTTCCCCTTCCAGGTAGAACTCCACACCGGGGACCAGGAACGCTCCGAAACTCTGTCCCGCCGATCCTGCAAAACGAACCCGGATGGTTCCTTCCGGCAATCCCGCGCTCCCTGATTTCTTGGCGATCATCCCCGACAGCATCGCACCGCAGGCGCGGTCCGTATTCCTGATGGGCAGGTGCAAGGTGACGGGTTTTTTCTCCTCCAGCGCTACCTGTGTCCGCTCGATCAGTTCCCGGTCGAGCACCTCCCCGATCCGGTGGTGCTGCGGCTGGGTTTTGTGCAGTGGATAATTCCTGGCTGCCGGCAGGAATGCGATGAGGTCGCTCAGGTCGATCTGCCTGATCTTCCAGTGGGTTACAGAGGTGTCTCTCATCAGCACATCAGACCTCCCCACGATCTCATTAAATGTGCGAAATCCCAGTTCTGCCAGGTATTCCCTGACCTCTTGTGCCAGAAAGCGAAAATAATTCTCCACGAAATCCGCGCTCCCCCTGAACCTATTCCTGAGTTCGGGATCCTGGGTGGCCACTCCAACCGGACAGGTGTTGAGATGGCATTTCCGCATCATCACACACCCCAGTACAATCAGTGCAGCGGTGGCAAATCCAAATTCCTCGGCTCCCAGCAGGGCGGCCATGATCACATCCCTTCCCGTTTTCATCTGTCCGTCCGCCTGAAGCACCACCCGGCCCCGGAGGTTGTTCATGACCAGGGTTTGCTGGGCTTCGGCCAGACCGATCTCCAGCGGGAGCCCGGCATGTTTGATGGAGGAGGACGGACTGGCGCCGGTGCCTCCTTCGGTGCCGCTGATGGTGATCAGATCGGCTCCTGCCTTGGCCACCCCCGCGGCAACTGTCCCCACCCCGGTTTCCGACACCAGCTTCACCGAGATCCTGGCATCCGGATTCACATTCTTCAAATCGAAGATCAGCTGCGCCAGGTCCTCGATGGAATAGATATCGTGGTGCGGGGGAGGGGAGATCAGCGTGATGCCGGGAATGGAATACCGGGTCTTTGCAATGATCTTATCCACCTTGTGGCCCGGCAGCTGTCCGCCTTCCCCGGGCTTGGCCCCCTGGGCGATCTTGATCTGGAGCTCATCGGCATTGACCAGGTATTCGGTGGTCACGCCGAAACGGCCGCTGGCCACCTGTTTGATGGCGCTCCTGGCACTGTCGCCGTTCTCCCGGGCCCTGAACCGCTCCGGATCCTCACCTCCCTCGCCGGTGTTGCTCCTGCCTCCCAGTCTGTTCATGGCAACGGCCAGGGCTTCGTGCGCCTCCCTGCTGATGGAACCGTAGGACATTGCCCCGGTCACAAACCGCTTTACGATGTTCTCAACCGGCTCCACCTCTTCCAGGGGAATGGGATTCCGCCTGTATGCCAGGAGCCCTCTCAGGAACCCGGGCCTGGCGGTATCGCGGTCGGCCAGGGCGGTGAATTCCCTGAATTTGTCATAGTCGTTGTTCCGGGTGCTCCATTGAAGCAGTGCCAGCGTATCAGGGTTCCAGGCGTGGTGTTCCCCGTTCTTCCGGTAGGCATATACTCCTTCGGTGAGGATCCCGGCAGAAGTATCCTGCGAAAATGCGCGGCGGTGCGGGATCAACGCTTCTTCCGCGATCTCCTCCATTCCGATCCCTCCGATCCTGGAGACCGTTCCCCTGAAATACCTGTCGATCACCTGCGGGTCAATCCCGATCGCCTCGAAGATCTGCGCGGCCCTGTAACTGCGCAGGGTGCTGATCCCCATCTTAGAGAGGATCTTCAGCAGGCCCTTGTTCACCGCGTGAATGTAATTCTCCTGCGCTTTGTCAAAATCCTGCTGGATGATCCGCTTTTTGACCAGCTGCTCAATGATCGCAAAACTCATATAGGGATTGATGATGCTGGCGCCGTACCCGAAGAGCAGGGCAAAATGCATCACTTCACGGGGTTCGGCCGATTCCAGCACGATATCGATCTGCATCCGTTTCCGCTTATCGATCAGGTGGTGGTGCACGGCCGATACAGCCATCAGGGAGGGAATGGGCGCTTTCTCTTCCGAGATGTTCCGGTCGGTGAGGATGATGTAATTCTTGTGTTCATCCACTGCCTGCTCTGCCAGCCGGCAGATCTCATCCACCGCCCCTGCCAGTCCTTCCGCACCTCGCCCTGCATCGAAGTGGATTGGGATCACGCTGTTGGAGAATCCCTTGTAGCGAAGGTTCCTGACCACCTGGAAATAAGTGTTGTTGATCACCGGGCTCCTGAATTTGACCATCTTCACATGGTCGGGTGATTCGTCCAGCAGATTCGACTGCAGGGAACCGAGATACCCGGTCAGGGTCATCACCAGTTCCTCCCGGATCGGGTCTATGGGAGGATTGGTCACCTGGGCGAAATGTTGCTTGAAATAGTTGAAAAGCCTGTAGGGTTTCTGGCTCAGCACGGTGGCAGGCACGTCGTTGCCCATGGAACCGAGGGGTTCCTGGGCGGTTTCGGCCATGGCGCGGATGATCAGGTCAACGTCCTCCCTGCTATAATTGAAAGTTCCCAGGTACCGGTCGTATTGATCGCCAAGTCCGGGTGGAATAATGTTCCCTGCCTCGATGTCCTCCAGGCTGACCATGTTTTTTCCGATCCATTCCAGGTAAGGGTGGGCGGATGCAAGCCGGGCCCTGAGTTCATCATCCCTGTAAAGCTTTCCTTCTTCCACATCCACCATGATCATCTTGCCGGGCTTGAGTTTTCCCTTTTCACGGATCTGCTCCGGAGGGAACTGCAGCACCCCTGCTTCGGAAGCCAGGACCATCAGGTCGTCCTTTGTGATCACGTAGCGGGAGGGACGGAGTCCGTTCCGGTCGAGCATCCCCCCGATGTATCTGCCGTCGCTGAAGACCAGCGAAGCGGGACCGTCCCAGGGCTCCATGAAAGTGGAATGGTACTGGTAGAATGCCTTCAGTTCGCGGGAAATGGGATTCTTCTCGTTCCACGATTCGGGGATGAGGACCGACATGGCATACGGCAGCGACTTGCCGCTCATGACCAGGAATTCCAGCACGTTGTCAAGGGAGGCGGAATCGCTTTTCCCGGGTTCGATCACCGGGTAGATCCTGTCCAGGTTGCCCAGGATATCGGATTTCAGGATCGATTCCCTGGCTTCCATCCAGAACCGGTTCCCTTTCACCGTATTGATCTCCCCGTTGTGCGCCAGCATCCGGAACGGCTGTGCCAAATCCCAGCTCGGGAAGGTATTGGTGCTGAACCTGGAGTGGACCAGTGCGATGGCACTCTGGATCCGGGTGTCGCGCAGGTCCAGGAAATATTCCCCGAGCTGCTCCGAAGTGAGCATCCCCTTGTAAATCAGTGCCCGGGTGGAGAGACTGGGAATGTAGAACCGGGATCTCTGTTTCAGATGGGACGCCGCCATATATTTCTCAGCTCTCTTCCGGATGATGTAGAGCCGGCGTTCCAGTTCTTCCCGGGGCATATCGGCTCCAAGAAGGATCTGCCTGATGAGCGGTTCCGCATTCCGGGCGATTTCGCCGATTGTACTGTTGTCCCTGGGTACCTCCCTGAAACCGATGAAATCCACACCCTCCTCATGGACCAGCTGGACCAGGATCTCTTCGCAGTGCTTTGCTTCGGAAGGATCTGCGGGCAGGAAGACGAGTCCGGTCCCGAACTGTCCTTCCGGGGGAATGGAATAGCCCTGCAGCAGGTAATAATCCCTGGGGATCTGAATCAGGATCCCGGCACCATCGCCCGTTTTCGAATCGGCCCCTTCCGCACCGCGGTGTTTCATGTTTACCAGGGTTTCCAATCCCTTTTCGATGATCTCATGGGACCTTTTCCCTTTCAGGTGTACCACGAAACCGATCCCGCAGCTGTCGTGCTCGAACTGGTTTCTGTACAAGCCGGCCTGTTCAGGTCTGTGTTTTATCATCTGCATTTGCGTATAATAGATCCTGCACCATAAAAAAAACCGTTCTCCATGTCAGCGGCAGAACGGTTTTTCGGATGCGGCACACACCATTCTACCCTGACATCAACATCCTCCCTGACCTTCTTTTGCCTGTTTTCATCGCTTCGAATTTGTCTGTCCTGGCAGATCGGATCAAAGATACGCATTATTATTACGAATCAAAACTTTTATAACCTATTTAACTATATTTTTATAAGATATTAGTGTTAATAACTTATAAAATGTAAGTATTATCTGGTGGTTTTGTTTTTGTATCAGAATGAGATTCCCACGACCACATGCAGCTGTTCGGTATCCGGATTGAGAATCACCGCCCCGCTAACCGGCAATCCAAATGTCTCTGTGATTTTAATTTCCTTCGAAGTGGTGATCCCGATGTTACAGACCATGAAGCCGCCGTCTGCCGTATGCCATCCGTTCCCGGCTCCCAGCACGACCCCGAAGGATGGAAATGAATATCCTGCCTCAAAATACAGATCCCCTCCCGAGGAACCTGCCCCGCCGGCCTGGTTGATGGAATAATTGGCGGCGAGGGACAGTCCACCGGCGGTGTACCCGGCATTTATCTCCAGGGCATGGGCACCGGTGGATTCCGAGAAATCAAAATACTCCGTACCAGGAAAATAATAGTCCGTCAGCCCGAGTCTAAGTCCGAAACCAAATGCATAGGAGAGGTACAGATCTGCTTCCGCTGCCTCATTGGTGGTGAAACAGTAGGAACCCCAGGAACCCAGAGTAAAATTGCCCAGGTCCAGTTCCACAAATGGCTGGATGGCCGGCCCGGACCCGAATTTGGTGCCGCGCCACAGGTAACTGCTCACCACATCCGCTCCGGCGCTGAACGGAGAAGAATCTGTCTCCTGGGCTATGGTATCTGGATGAAGGAAGAGCATGTTTGCTATCAGAATTGTCAGCAGCAACTTGTGCAGGGATTTTCTTTTCATTTCGGTAATTTTTTTAAGATGTTAGTAACAGATCGCTGTAAAAGTATATAAAAATTTTTAACTCCTAATTATATAGGGGGGGGGTAAATCAAGAAAATAACATTTATTCAGATTATACCCTTATGGAAATAGGGGTATATACAGAAAAAATGTATAATTAATTTGTATTGCTACAATTTTCAGTTGATCGGTTTAGGAGCTCTCTCCTTGGACATACCCCAGTTTTTTCCTGTGATTTCGTTGATTTGTAGGATGGTCATGCGATTCCGGGTAACAACATGTGATAACCATAAAAAAATGGGGATACTTTTCTGTTAACTCACCTGTTTTTGTTAGTGTATCAGGCAGGATTTCACAGGATATTGTCCGTGATATTGCCTGCCCCTTTATGTTCCTCGATTCCGTCAGAGCTCTCCATCACATTCCACAAGACTGCATCCAAAATCTTTGCATACCCTGTCAAAGTGAAATCGCAGCCGCTCATACATCTTCTCCGAGAAGACCTTTTTTCGGTATTTCGTCACAAAGACCAAATGCAGGTGAAGGTGGTGAACAACATGTCTTTTTGTGCGTAATTCTTCTTCTGAAGCTTGCATAATACAGATGTTTTTCTTAAATTGAATAAGCAATGACCAAGATACGAAAAGCATATCGATTTCAATTAAAGACCAACGAGGAAATTGAATCCCGGCTAGTGCGTATCTGTGGTTCTGCGAGATTTGTCTGGAACAAGTGCCTTGCCATGAACCTGGACCGGCTGGAGAAAAAACAACCGATCATCTGGTATAATGAGCTGGCCTTCTGGCTGACTCTCTGGAAACGTTCCGTGGAGTACGGGTTTTTGAAAGAATGTCCTTCCCAGGTGCTTCAGCAGAAGCTCATGGACCTGGACCGGGCCTTCAGGGATGGCTTTGACAGGAACCAGCCACTGTAACGGCTTCCTGTGTTCAAAAAGAAAGGCCGGGGAGACGGCATCCGTTTTCCCCAGGGGTTTCAGATAGACAACAGGCGGATCTTTCTGCCAAAGATAGGCTGGATTGGTTTTTACAAGAGCCGGCCCATCAGCGATAAGGTGAAGAACGTCACAGTTTCATCCAGGGCAGGTAAGTGGTACATCTCGGTCCAGGTGGATCAGGAGGTTACCATCGACGTTCATCCTTCCGCTTCCGAGATCGGGATCGATGCCGGGATCATGTGTTTTGCCGCCTTTTCGGATGGGACGATGGTGGATGGGGTGCACAGCTTCAGAAAGCATCAGGAGAGACTGGCCAGGGAGCAAAGAAAACTTGCCCTTGGTTTTGTAAATATCAATGGAATCCCTTTCCTTTAGGGAAGGGAGGATGTCAAGTCCCCCTGTAAAAATGTGGGGAAGGAATTGCAGGAAAGGAATCCTGTTCATTCTTGCCTGATTGTCATCAATTTTTTAAATTGCAGTCAGAAGCAACTACCAAACCTGACTTTCCCGGCATGAGAGGTGTGTTTAGCGTATTTCTGTCCCTGTGCCTGACCCTGCCCGGGTTTCTGCTATATGGTCAGAAATCCGCACTTCTTCTGGTCGACATCCAGGATTTTTATTTCCCCGGTGGCAGCATGCAGCTGGAAAATGCAGACCTGGCGGGAATGAATGCCGGACTGCTGCTGGATCATTTCAGAGAAAGGGGATTGAAGGTGTATCACATCAGGCACCGTGTCGAATCGGGAGGGGACATTCACCGCTATGTGAATCCCCTGCCCGGGGAAGCGGTTTTCTCAAAGGACGAGGTGAATCCGTTCCTGGGAACCGGTTTAACTGCGGCCATCCGGTCAGACAGCATCAAACAGCTGGTCATCTGCGGAATGCAGACCCACCTTTGCGTGGAGGCGGCGGTAAGGGCAGCGCATGATCAGGGTCTCTCATGCCTCCTCGTTCAGGACGCGTGTGCCACCCGGGCGGTACAGTACGAGGAGCATATCATTCCTGCCAAGAATGTACATTTTTCCACCGTCAAAACCCTCCAGGACCACTATGCTACGGTCGTCTCTACCCAGGAACTTCTCAGGAAATTCAACCGGTACGTGAAGTAATCCCCGCACTTTTGCACACCCTGATTTTTACTATCTTTGATGGCTGATACAAATCAATGCGTATGAATTTACTGGATCAACTCAAGAAGTTTACGGAGGTAGTGGCAGATACCGGTGATTTTGAAAGCATGAAAAAATACCACCCCGTCGATGCCACCACCAATCCCTCCCTGATCTTTGCTGCCGCACAGAAAAGCGGGTATGCGCACCTGATCGAACATTCGGTCGCATACGGGACGAAGACAGGAAGAACCGCGGTACAGAAGCTTTCCGAAACGATGGATATGCTGGCGGTTGCCTTCGGACTGGAGATCCTGAAGATCGTGCCCCGCAGGGTTTCCACCGAGGTGGATGCGCGGTTGTCGTTCGACACGGAGGGAAGTGTGGAGAAAGCAAGAAAGCTGATCGGACTCTATGAGGATCAGGGGATTTCCCGGGAGAAGATCCTGATCAAGGTGGCGGCCACCTGGGAAGGGATAGCTGCAGCCCGGGTGCTCGAAAAGGAAGGAATTCACTGCAACCTGACCCTCCTGTTCAGCATGGCACAGGCCATTGCATGTGCCGAAGCAGGGGTACAGCTCATCTCACCTTTCGTGGGAAGGATCTATGACTGGCACAGGAAGGAGAGGGGGGTGGACCACATTCCCGGATCGGAGGATCCCGGAGTTCATTCGGTGAAGAACATCTATTATTATTACAAGAAATTCGGGTACAGGACCGAAGTCATGGGTGCCTCCTTCAGAAACACTGAAGAGATCACCGAGCTGGCCGGATGCGACCTGCTGACCATCTCCCCGGCACTTCTGGAAGAACTTGAAAGAGCCGAAGGACCCCTGGAGCGGAAACTCACCCCGGAGGCATCCCAAAGCATGGATCTGAAAAAGATATCACTGGATGAGAAATCCTTCAGGTGGATGCATAACGAAGATCCCATGGCTGTGGAAAAGCTCTCGGAGGGGATCAGGAGGTTTACGGAAGATATGGTAAAGCTTGAGAACGCGATCAGCAAACAAATCCATTGACCGGGGGAGTGACCATGCACCACGACACTGAAGCAATACGGGCGATCCTTGACAAAGAGGCGGAGGCCATCAGGAATATTCCGGTGAACGGGGAATTTGACCGGGCGGTGCAGCTGATGTACGAACGGGTACACCGGGGCGGTGGAAAGATTATATCCAGCGGGATGGGAAAGGCGGGACATGTGGCCAACCATATTGCCACCACACTCAGTTCCACAGGTTCCCCGGCCCTGTTTATCCATCCCAGTGAAGCCCAGCACGGGGATCTCGGCATCATCCGTCAGAACGATCTGCTCCTTTTGCTATCCAATTCGGGAAGAACCCGTGAGATCATCGAACTGGTGGCGCTTACCCGTGCACTGCATGCCTCCATTCCCGTGATCCTGATCACAGGCAATCCGGAGGGTGAGCTGGTAAACAAATCAGAAGTGGTCCTTTTCACAGGGCATCCTGATGAGGTATGTCCCCTGGGCCTGACCCCCACCACTTCCTCCACAGCCATGGCCGTCATAGGGGATGTGCTTGTGGTGCTTTTGATGAAAAAGATCCGCTTCACCCCGGAAGACTATGCCCGGAGGCACCATGGCGGATACCTCGGTCAGAAATCGAGAGGAACAGCTGTATGAGAATTCAAAAAAAAGAAAGCGCGGGACTGGTCATTGATATCCAGGAGCGCCTTTTCCCCCACATGGTCTATTCGGAGCTGCTGCTCGCAAACACGGTGAAACTGCTGAAAGGATTGAAGGTGCTCGGAGTACCTGTTTTGCTAACGGAGCAGTATCCTGAGGGGCTGGGGCATACCCTGGAGGAAATCCGTCCCCTGTGCGGATCTGCTGAGCCGCTCACCAAGATGGCATTCTCCTGCTGCGATGAACCGGCTTTTCTTTCTGCACTTGAACACTCCGCCAGAAGAACCGTGATCATCTGCGGGATCGAAGCCCACGTGTGTGTCCTGCAGACCGTGATCGATTTGCTGGAGAACGGATATGTCCCGGTGGTGGCGGCCGATTGCATTTCTTCCAGGAAACCGGGGGACAGGGAGATTGCGGTGCAGCGGATGCTTACCGAAGGCGCCATTATCACAACCATGGAGTCGATATTGTTCGAGCTGGCCAGGATCTCAGGTACCGACCCCTTCAGGGCCATCTCCCGGCTTGTAAAATAGCACTCTGAACATGCAGAAGATCTACGCCATCGGAGAGACCATCCTGGATATCATTTTTAAAAATGACCAGCCCCGGACTGCCAAGCCCGGAGGTTCGTCGTTCAATGCGGCCATCACCCTCGGGCGACTGGGAGCCCCGGTTTCATTCATCAGTGAGATGGGAAACGACCGGGTAGGGAATATGATCCAGGATTTCCTGGCGGAGAACGGGGTGGACAGCACCTTTATGTCCAGGTTTGAGAATGGACAGTCGGCCGTTGCGCTGGCGTTTCTCAACCAGAACAGCGATGCGGAATACATGTTTTACAAGGACTACCCGCATCAGAGGCTGGCCGTGGAATTCCCTGAATTCAAACCGGATGACCTGCTGCTGTTCGGTTCTTTCTATGCACTCAATCCGGGTATCAGGCCCAGGGTCAAAGCGTTGCTCGGGAAAGCCAGGCAGGCGGGAGCAATTTTACTGTATGATCCCAATTTCAGAAGCACCCACCTGCCTGACCGGGATGAATTGCTGTCGGTCATCGGGGAGAACATGGGATATGCATCCATTGTCCGGGCAAGCGATGAGGACCTGCGCAATATCTTCCGGGCGGAGAATCCGGAAGATGCATGGGCCTGTGTCCGACCCCATTGTCCGGTCCTCCTCTACACGGCAAACGCACACGGTGTATTCCTCAGAACAGAAACGGTGGAACTGAACCTGGAAGTGAAGCCCATCGAACCGGTCAGCACCATCGGTGCAGGGGATACTTTCAACGCGGGGATCCTGTTCGGCCTGCACAGGATCGGTTGCACGCTTGAACAGGTCAGGGCACTCGACAGGGAAACATGGGAAGGACTGATCCGGATGGCCATCGAATTCTCCCGTGAGGTATGCCTGAGCTACGAAAACTACCTGCCGGTAGAATATGCGGCATCTGTTAAACGAAAGATCAAGCAAAATGGATAGAAGGAAACTGGGAAAATCCGAACTGACCGTCTCGCCCATTGCCCTGGGAGCCTGGGCCATCGGGGGATGGATGTGGGGTGGTTCGGACAGGAAGGAGGCCATCAAGGCCATCCAGGCGTGTCCCGACCACGGGATCACCTCCGTCGACACGGCGCCTGCATACGGGTTCGGACACTCTGAACGGATCCTGGGTGAAGCCATCAGGGGGAGGCGCGACAGGTACGAGGTCTTCACCAAGGCAGGATTGCGGTGGGATAACGACCGGGGTGCCTATTACTTCACCTCGGAGGACAATGACGGGAAGCTGAGAGACCTGTACAAATTCTCGGGGAAGGACAGCATCATTCATGAATGTGAGGAGAGCCTGAAGAGACTGGGCACCGATTATATTGACCTGTACCAGATCCACTGGCCCGATCCCACCACCCCGGTTGAAGAAACCATGGAAGCCTTCCGGATCCTGCTGGAACAAGGCAAGGTCAGGGCGGCAGGGGTCAGCAACTATTCGGTGGAGGAGATGGAAAGGGCCGGCAGGGTGGTCACCCTGGCCTCCAACCAGGTTCCTTACAGCATGGTTAGAAGGGAGATGGAGAAAGAGGTGATCCCGTGGTGCGTCTCCCACGGTTGCGGGATCCTGGCCTACAGTCCCCTTCAACGCGGACTGCTGACGGGGAAGATTACGCCTGATTATCCGTTCAGACCCGGAGATTCAAGGCCCGACACACCCCACTTCAGGATCAATAACCTTATTAAGATCAATCAGTTCCTTGAAGAAATCAAACCGCTGGCAGCATCGAAGAAGATCACCCTGTCACAGCTCGTGATCCGCTGGACCCTTGAGC